>JBGPVY010000092.1:0-9424 GCA_041491905.1 Nitrospiraceae bacterium
CCTTCAGTTCCGCTGCCCGCGTGTTCGCGCAGATCAGGGAGGCGCAGGGCGCCACCCAACGGGTGTTCGAAATTCTGGACACACGCTCCGAGGTGAGCGACTCCCCCACGGCCACCTCGCTGTCCACCGTCTCGGGGCACATCCGGGCGGAGCACGTCAGCTTTGCCTACGACCCACGCCAACCGGTCTTGACTGATGTGTCGTTCGAAGCCAAGCCAGGCGAACTGGTCGCCATCGTCGGTCCCACCGGCGCCGGAAAAACAACCGTGATGAACGTGCTCCACCGCTTCTACGATCCGACTGAGGGGCACATCACCATCGACGGGCAAGATCTCCGCCAGGTCACAATGGACAGTTGGTATCGGCAGATCGCGCTGGTCCCGCAAGAGACGATCTTGTTCGGTGGGACGATTCTCGACAATATCCGCTACGGAGACGGGAAGGCCACTCAGGAAGAGGTAGTGGCGGCGAGCCGTGCGGCCCATGCCCACGACTTCATCATGAGCTTCCCGGACCAGTATCAGACCATCGTGGGGGAAAAGGGGATCAATGTGTCGGGCGGACAGCGGCAGCGCATCGCCATCGCCAGGGCCATAGTGAAAAATCCACGGATCTTGTTGTTGGATGAAGCCACCTCTGCCCTTGACAGTGAGTCGGAACGACTCGTCCAGGAGGCGCTGGAACAACTCATGAAAGGCCGAACGACCTTTGTGATCGCCCACCGCTTGACGACCATCCAACGAGCTGATCGTATCCTCGTCCTTAACAAAGGGCGGCTCGTGGAAACCGGCACCCATGCCGAACTGATGGACCGTAAAGGGCTCTACCAGTACCTCTACACCCTTCGGCTCATCGAACTCCCCTCCTAACCCGCATGATTCATGAAGCTTCTGCTGCAAGCGCCAATGTTCAGGCGAGAGGAGCTGGGCTGGCCTCATCGTACGTCGTTCGTGAAGCGTGAGCGAGACAAGCAAGACGTGCGCGACAGGCGCGACTCGCGAAGATGAAACTTCCGACCCGCCCCGCTTTTCTCGCAAGTCTCGCGCGAACAACGAGATAGGCTTCACGGGTGGCAAGAACGCCAATGGCAGACTGAGTCGATTTCCTGATAGGCTTGTAAGAAAAAGCCTGCTCCGTCGACTGTTCTCCTATACGAACCGCTGAGGAGTCCCATGCCACATTCACGCCGAACCGTCCCATCAAACCCAGCAGGTCCACCACCGCTCAGCGCGGAACAGCGACGTCTCGATGAAGACGCCCGCCGGCAGGAACATTGGAAACGCTGGGGCCCCTATCTCAGCGAACGGGCCTGGGGAACCGTCCGCGAAGACTACAGCCCGCACGGGACCGCCTGGGAATCGTTCCCTCACGACCAGGCTCGCTCGCGCGCCTATCGCTGGAATGAGGACGGACTGGCCGGCATTTCCGATCGTCACCAATATATCTGCTTCGCCATCGCCCTCTGGAACGGACGAGATCCCATTCTGAAGGAACGGGTCTTCGGCCTCACGGGCAATGAAGGGAATCATGGCGAAGACGTCAAAGAGTATTACTTCTATCTCGATTCGACCCCGACGCATTCCTACATGAAGTACCTCTACAAGTACCCGCAGGCGGAGTTCCCCTATGTGAAGCTCGTCGAGGAGAATCGTCGACGGGGCCGGCGGGACTTGGAATACGAACTGATCAACACCGGCGTCTTCGACGAGAATCGCTACTTCGACGTCGTCGTGGAATATGCCAAGGCTTCTCCCGAGGATCTGCTGATCCGCATTCACGTCGTCAACCATGGGCCCGATCCCGCTGAACTGACACTCTTGCCGACCCTCTGGTTTCGGAACACGTGGTCCTGGGGGCTCGACGCGCGCCGGCCGCGAATGCGTGAAGTAGAAGTCGCCAAGGGCATGAGCGTCATCGAGCTGGACCACGAGTATTACGGCCGACGGCGCCTCTGGTGCGAGCGACAGCCGACATTGCTGTTCACGGAGAACGAGACAAACACCAGGCGGCTCTACGGCGATGCGGAGGGGTCCCGTTATGTAAAAGACAGCTATCATGATTACGTGGTACAGGGCGACAAAGAAGCGGTGAACCCCGCCAAGATCGGCTCGAAAGCCGCCGCTCACTACACCCTCTCACTGGCTCCTGGCGCATCGGACACCATCCATCTTCGCTTGACGAACGACGATGGCGAGAAGGGTCTCACGCGCGAGGCTTTCAACGCCACGTTCACGCAGCGGATTCAAGAGGCCAATGAGTTCTACAACGAACTCGCGCCGCCCGGCCTCTCTGAAGACGCGCGGCGCGTCCAGCGGCAGGCGTTTGCCGGCCTCCTCTGGAGCAAGCAGTTCTACCATTACGATGCCAATCGGTGGCTGAAGGGCGACCCGACTGGGTCCGAACCGCCCAGAGAGCGGCTCCATGGACGCAACTCGGATTGGACGCATCTCTACAACGCCGACGTCATCTCCATGCCGGACAAGTGGGAGTATCCCTGGTATGCCGCCTGGGATCTCGCGTTTCACTGCATTCCGTTGGCGTTGGTAGATGCGACCTTTGCCAAGGAACAGCTGATCCTGATGCTCCGTGAGTGGTACATGCATCCGAACGGCCAGATTCCCGCCTACGAATGGGCGTTTGGAGATGTGAATCCTCCCGTGCATGCGTGGGCCGCCTGGCGCGTCTACAAGATCGACAAGAAGCGAAAGGGTGTGGGTGATCGCGTCTTCTTGGAGCGCGTGTTTCACAAATTGCTCTTGAATTTCACCTGGTGGGTGAATCGGAAAGACACCGAAGGGAAAAACATCTTCCAGGGCGGATTCCTGGGCCTCGACAACATCGGGGTCTTCGACCGCAGCGCACCCTTGCCGACCGGCGGCCACATCGAACAGTCTGATGCGACGAGCTGGATGGGCATGTATTGCCTCAACATGCTCTCGATCGCGTTGGAGCTGGCCCGAGAAAATCGGGCGTATGAGGACGTCGCCAGCAAATTCTTTGAACACTTCGTCTACATCTGCCGGGCTATGAATAACATCGGCGCCGAGAAAATCGAGTTGTGGAACAAAGAAGACGGATTTTTCTACGACGTCCTGCGCCTTCCAGACGGGCAGACGCTTCCCTTGAAGGTGCGGTCACTCGTCGGGTTGATCCCGCTCTTTGCGGTTGAAACGTTGGATTCTGAACTGATCGATAGTCTCCCCCGGTTCAAACACCGCATGCAGTGGTTCATCGAAAACCGTCCCGACTTCAGCGCACACGTGGAAACACAATCACATGACGGGGAGGTTCGGCGGTTTCTCTCGCTGGTCAACCGGACGCGGTTGAAATCGGTCCTGCGCTACATGCTGGATGAAGAGGAATTCCTCTCTCCGTTTGGTATCCGCGCCCTCTCACGCTACCACAAAGATCACCCCTATCTGCTGTCGGCGATGGGCATGGATTATCGAGTGGACTATGAGCCGGCCGAATCGAGCACGGGACTCTTCGGCGGCAATTCGAACTGGCGTGGTCCGATCTGGTTTCCCGTCAACTATCTGCTCATCGAATCGCTCCAGAAGTTCCATTACTTCCTCGGCGTCGACTATACAGTCGAATGTCCGACCGGCTCTGGTCTGACCATCCCCTTGAACGAAGTCGCCGCAGAATTGTCACGACGACTGACGCACATCTTTCTCCGCGACCAAACCGGGCGACGCCCCGTCTTCGGAGGCACCGCCAAGTTCCAGGACGATCCCCTCTGGCGAGACGCGGTTCCCTTTTACGAATACTTCCATGGAGACAACGGCGCCGGCATCGGTGCGAGTCACCAAACGGGCTGGACGGGATTGGTGGCGAAGCTGATTCAACAGTCAGGGGAGTAGGGCGGCACAGATTGGGCACTCTTCTTGCTCGCGCAATGCGCGACCTGCCGGGAAACAAGGCGTCTCGGCGCTGCGAGGGTGGGCGGGTGAGAACGGGGAGAAGGCCCTCGTTGGACGCGCGCAGTGTAAGACCACCCAATCCGCGTCGCCAGTGAAGGTGAGTAATAATGAAGATTGACAAAGAAGAGTGCCGGAATCTCGATCGAGCCTTAAGCCTTGAGTGGTTGGAGACCAACGGTCGCGGTGGGTTCTCGTCCGGCACAGTCGCGGGCGCAAATACACGCCGCTACCATGCGTTGCTACTGACGGCTCGCAAGCCACCGAGTGAACGGTTTGTCTTCGTAAATCACCTCGAAGAATGGATCGATATCGAAGGCCAATCCTATCCGCTCTCGACCAATCTCTACCCCAACGCCATTCACCCGGAAGGTTACAAACAATCCACGGGCTTCACGACAGACCCCTGGCCAACCTGGACCTATGACTGCCACGGCACGGTCGTGCAACGAGAAGTCTTCTGCGTGCGCGACCGCGACCTGGTGGTAATCCGATGGACACTCGCCGGGAAGACCAAGAAGGCGATCATCCTGCGTGTGCGGCCGATGGTGAGTGGGCGCGACTATCACGCAACCCATCACGTGAACAACAGTCTGGCCACCACCACCACATTAACTGACGGACTCGTGTCCTGGCGCCCCTACGCCGGATTGTCATCGGTGCAGGCGTTCCAGAACGGAAGGTATCGCCATGATCCGATGTGGTTTCGAACTGTTCAATTTCTAGCTGAACAACAACGAGGGCTCGATTTCGAAGAAGATTGGTGGTCCCCCGGTGAGTTCACCTACCAGCTCAATCATGGAGTCGCCGCAACCTTGGTCCTCACCACCGAGTCAATCGACTCGGTGGATGTTGCGGTTCTGACCGAGGATGAACGGAAGAGACGAACCGTTCTTCGAGCTGCAGCCCCAACCACTGATCCATTGGCTGGCGAACTCTGGTGCGCTGTGGAGGCCTATCTCTCGGCACGAGGCAGACAGCAGACCGTCATTGCCGGCTATCCCTGGTTCACCGACTGGGGACGAGACACCTTCATCTCGCTGCCGGGACTCTGCCTGGTGACAGGTCGGTGGGAGACAGCCTGGCAAACCATCGAATCGTTCGCCGCGCATATCTCGCAGGGCATGGTCCCGAACTGTTTCCCTGACACCGGCGAGCAGCCGGAGTACAACACGATTGACACATCACTCTGGTTTGTCCATGCAATTGAACGGTATTTAGTCTACAGCAAAGACGAGACGCGCGTCCGTGCAGTGGCCTGGCCTGCTGTGAAACACATCATCGACGGCTATCGGCAAGGCACTCGCTACCACATCCATATGGATGAAGACGGGCTCATCGCCGGAGGCGTGCCCGGCGCGCAACTCACGTGGATGGATTCGAAAGTCGGCGACTGGGTCGTCACACCGCGTCATGGAAAGCCGGTCGAGATTCAAGCACTGTGGGCGAGGACTTTGGAAATCGGAGAACGTTTTGCCACGAAATTCGGCGAGCCGGCTTATGCGGTGCGCTGCCGAGAGGATCGGACGCGAGCCGTGGCGTCCTTCCACACGAAGTTCTGGAACGAAGCAGGTGGATTTCTCTACGACGTGATCGACGGACCAGAGGGCAACGATGCGTCGATTCGTCCCAATCAAATCTACGCGGTCGCCCTCTGCGACGACCTGGTGACCAAGGAACAGGCCGAGCAGATCCTCCGGGTCGTGGAGGACCATCTGCTCACGCCGGTGGGGCTGCGGACTCTCTCGCCAAAGGACAGCCGCTATCGCCCGCGGTATGAAGGCGCGGTCGTGGAGCGAGACGGAGCCTACCATCAAGGTACGGTCTGGCCGTTTTTGCTAGGACCGTTTGTCACCGCCTGGTGGAAGGTCAACGGCAAGAGCTCGGCGAAGAACAGACAGGCGCGGGCATTTCTCAACGGGCTGGAGGGGCATCTCCATGACGCATGTCTCGGCCAAGTCTCGGAGATTTTCGATGCAGAGGCACCGCACCACACACGGGGTTGCTTCGCGCAGGCCTGGTCGGTTGCAGAACCGCTGCGCGCCTTGATCGAAGACCTCGGCATCACGGCCGGATAACCAGCCAGCCACATCGAACAAACCCTAACGGCTCGCAACAACGTGGCGAAGCCCGCCCCGATATCCTTCGGGGCTTCGTGTTTACATCCCGATCGTTTCGATCACCTGCATGTCTTCAGCGGTGAGGGTAAGCTGTTCAGCTTGGAGATCATCTTTCATATGTTGCGGGTTCGTGGTGCCGGTCAACGGGAGCATCCCGACCTGCATCGCAAACTGAAAGACGACTTGTGCGAGACCAGTCCCTAACCGTTGGGCGATGGCCCGAATGCCTGGATCAGCAAAGACTTCTCGATTGGCAGTCAACAGCGAAAAGCCTTGATAGATGATCCCATGGGCCCGGCAGATCTCCCGCACTTCTTTGTCCCATCCGAGTGCGGCATAACAACGGTTTTGTACCACCATGGGTTTCACCGCCGCCCGAGCACAGAGCTGGGTGAGCTGCCCAGCCGTGACATTGCTGATGCCGATCATTTTTGTTTTCCCTGACTGATAAAGCCCTTCGATGGCGGCCCACACCTCCCAGTCCGCACCTCCCAATCCCTGCCTCTGATAGGGCCCGTGCAACACATAGGAGTCCAGATACTCGGTGTGCAGGTGGGCCAACGAGCTGTCGAAGGACTGTGTCACTTGAGTGGTGAGGTTGGCCGAGGCATCGTAGGGGGTACGATGGTCCTGGCCATTCGTCGGCGTAAACTTGGTTTGAAGAAAGAGGCGATCTCGCGAGACCTCTCGCCGCGCAAGGGCCAGCAGGGCCTCCCCCACCAGGGCTTCCTGGTAATGGATTAGCTGGTTGGCCGTATCGATGGCCGTGAAGCCCGCTGCCACGGCTAACTGCACCAGTTGTGTCGTAGCCTCTTTTTTCCACGCCGTGCCATACATGAACGAAGGAACCGGCACATTGTTATAGGCGGTCAAGGACATGCTGTGTTCTCCAAGACGAATGGCCTGCTGTTAATCCACATTATTCATGAATGCCGTTGCGAGGCGTGAGACCGAAGCCCGCCGGGGCGAGAGAATCTGGCGACGTAGCAGGTATTCATGAATAGTCCGGGTTAAGGCCCGGTTTGAGACGACGTACGGTTGGCGGTGCTCTGCAAATCCATATCGAGCAGGACCGCACTATCGGGTTCCTTGGGATCGAGTCGGATCGGCATCCGATCGACAACCAGTTTGACCAAGGGCACCGCGACGATGTGCGGAGCCTTTCCCGAGGGGTTGGAATAGAGCCCGAGCCGGACATTCTTCGGCCGCTGACTCGCCGTCAGCTGAGGCTTAAGGTTTGCCTCCACGAATCCCACCAGCATCCCACTGCCATCGGCGAGCTTATGGATCTCGTAAGCATTGGAGACGGGCGGCATCTGCTCCAACGGGAGATCCGGACTCTGCGTGATCAAGGCCAATCCCAGGAGCTTAGGGGTAATAAACCCAAAGCTCCCCGTTGGCGCGACCGAGAAGCGGATCACCGAGGTGTCGGAACTGAGTTCAGACACCCCGTTTTTGACCCGCAATTGACGCCGTAACTCCACTTCACTTCCAGCCGCCTCGATAAAGACCGCCGCCGGTGCAGCTTTTTGCACGGGGAACACCTCCGTCTTGCCTCCTTGTGCCGCGTCGAGCGAGGCCGGAACGAGGCTCATGACGGTCAGGACAAGCAGGAGGCCGGCGATTAGATAATGGACAGGTCGGGGTCGAGTCAATCGTGCGACGATGTCAGGCATGGGTGCGAGTCCTCCTGGTACGGCGATAAAGAACGAATCTCTCAGACAACGGATACCACTACTCTTTATCAAGCTTCCCCTATGCGATGCAATCTAAGACCCGTAAAGGGTGAAACGTAAGGCGTGAGGGGTTAAACGGAAGAGACGGAACGCCGCGCGCCGAGAAACGGGTCCCGACACGATTCGATCATGCCTTTCGTGACAGGCGAACAGTTAGTTCCTCATACACATGCCGGCGATAGCCGACGGCCATCAGGCGAATCACGCGCCTCTTGCGATCAATGGCGTAGACGATCCGAAAGCGGCGGACGCGATACTTCCACAAGCCGTCGAGTTCGCGCAGGAGCGGCTCCCCACACTCCGGGTCGGTCGCAATGCCGCGAACAGCTGCCTTAATGGAACGTTTCAGGTCAGGATGGAGAGAGCGGATCACCTCAGCCACATGGGGAGGGATGTCCGGACGGAAGGGATTCACGCAGTGCGACGCTTCTTGACGGGGATAAACGGCTCACCAAACACATCCTCGAAGGTGAGGCCTTTCTTACCGGACCGATAGAATGACCTGCTTTGTTTGATCTGTTTCATCAAGACAGGATCGCTCAGGACATCGAGCGTCTCTTTCAGACGTGCATACTCATCGACATTGATCAGAACTGCGGCAGGCCGTCCATTCTTCGTAACCACAACCTCCTCCTCGCGATCCTGAACGCCTGCGATCAGCTCCGGCAGCCGCATCTTCACTTCAGACAAGGACAACGTTTTCGTCATCTCGCACCTCACAACATTCAATGACCAGAATTCTGGTCATCAGAATACCCCACCGCCAGGAAACCCGTCAACTGTCCGGAGAAAAATGGACGCCGCGCGCAGCGAAACGAGGGCTCGTCACCCTGTTTTTCGCGACTCCTAATGATCATGGCGGTGATGCAGTTCAGAAAGGTGCGGGTGATCATGGGTGAGGGGGAGGTGCCAATGCACGTGAGCGTGCGGTTCTTGAAGTACAGGGCCTCCATCGTGCACGTGGTCGTGATGCTCTTCGTGTTGATGGCTGTGATCATGTTCGACTTCCTCATGCCGGTGTGCATGCGCGTGGCGCCCGCGGAGGAGTAACGCGACCCCGGCCATCATCAAGGCAGTGGCGGTGGCATCCTGGATATCCCATCTCTCGCCTAATACTGGCACGGCCACCACCGCGCCGATGAAGGGAGCTGTCGCAAAGAACCCTGCCTCACGCGCCGCGCCGAGCAGCCGGAGCGCGCGCATGTCCAGCACCAAACTCACCCCATAACTGACAAGTCCCAAAAGAAGGGTCGCCAGCAGAATCGTGAACGATGGCCACTGCTGGCTGGTGAGAGCCGCAAGGCCGAGCATCCCGAGACCGGCTCCGAGGGTCTTCATGCGCGTGACCACCAGCGGATCGCGAAGCGAGAGACGCTGACTCAAATTGTTGTCGATCGCCCAGCAGAGACAGGCTCCTAGCACGGCAAGAATCCCAAAGATATCCCCGCGGATCGCGCCGGGCCGATACGTGAGTATCCCTGCACCAACCACGATCACGAGGACGCCGGCCAGTTCGAGTCGGACTAAATGCTCGCGAAAGACCAGTATCGCAATCAGCACGGTGAAGGGCGCTTCCAGATTCAAGAGCAATGAGGTCAGGACGCCTGACAGGCGCTCCAGTCCCCACAACATCAGAAAGGGACCGAGC
>JBGPVY010000053.1:0-14798 GCA_041491905.1 Nitrospiraceae bacterium
CCAGCCGGCAGCACCGCGGTCCTGGCGAATCCCACCACCGTGTCGCCGACCTTTACCGTCGACCGCGCCGGCGACTATACGGTCCGACTCATCGTGAACGATGGCACGGTGGACAGCAACGCGCCCGACAGCGTGATCATCAGCACCAGCAATGTCGCGCCGGTGGCCAACGCCGGCTCCGACCAAGGCGGCAAGCTCCCGGGAGCGCTCATCACCCTGAATGGCAGCGCCAGCTCCGATGCCAACGGGGATCCGCTCACCTACAGTTGGTCACTCAGCCCGCCGCCGGGGAGTACAGCCGTCCTGTCGAATCCCACCACCGTGTCGCCGACCTTTACCGTCGACCGCGCCGGCGACTATGTCGTGCAACTCATTGTGAACGATGGCACGCTGAGCAGCGCGCCTGACAGCGTGATCATCAGTACCAGCAATGTCGCGCCGGTGGCCAACGCCGGCTCCGACCAAGGCGGCAAGCTCCCGGGAGCGCTCATCACCCTGAACGGCAGCGGGAGCTCCGATGCCAACGGGGATCCGCTCACCTATAGCTGGTCACTCAGCCCGCCGCCGGGGAGTACAGCCGTCCTGGCGAGTCCCACCAGCGTGACCCCGACCTTTACCGTCGACCGCGCCGGCACCTATGTCGTGCAACTCATTGTGAACGATGGCACGCTGGACAGCGCACCTGACAGCGTGGTCATCACCAGTGTCAATGTCGCGCCGGTGGCCAACGCCGGCCCCGACCAAGGCGGCAAGGCCCCGGGCTCGCCCATTACCCTGAACGGCAGCGGGAGCTCCGATGCCAACGGGGATCCGCTCACCTATAGCTGGTCACTCAGCCCGCCGCCGGGGAGTACAGCCGTCCTGTCGAGTCCCACCAGCGTGACCCCGACCTTTACCGTCGATCGCGCCGGCACCTATGTCGTGCAACTCATTGTGAACGATGGCACGCTGGACAGCGCACCCAATACCGTGAACATCTCCACCGTGAATGTCGCGCCGGTGGCCAACGCCGGCCCCGACCAAGGCGGCAAGGCGCCGGGATCGCTCATCATCCTGGATGGCAGCCTCAGCACCGATGCCAACGGGGATCCGCTCACGTATAGCTGGTCCCTCACCAGCACGCCGGTCGGCAGCACCGCGGTCCTATCGAGTCTCACCACCGTGTCGCCGACCTTTACCGCCGACCTCGCCGGCACCTATGTTGTGCAACTCATTGTGAACGATGGCACCGTGGACAGCGCGCCCAAAACCGTGACCATCACCACCAACTAATGTTGCGCCGGTGGCCAACGCCGGCCCCGACCAACACGTCGGAGAGTTGGGGTCAGGTCTTGCAATCCTACATGGCGTGCGCAGGAAAGAGGTGGGGTCATTGCTTGACCTTGCATCTCGACCTGGACCGTTGAAAATGAGCGGACATCCTGAACTATGTCGCCACGCGGGGCGGGAGTCTGGTTCATCTGGTCTTTCTGGTCTTTCTGGTCTATTTGGTTTCTTTGATTTCACTCAAAAAGAGAAAGAAGATAAACCCGCACACCAGATAGACTAAGGAGAGAGGGGGTCATTGCCCAGCTTGACATACTGACGCCTCTCGAGTATGTTTTGATGCATGCGTACGACAGTTCGACTCGATGATCAGCTCCTCAAATCTGCAAAACGCTTGGCTCATGACACAGGCAAGTCGTTGACAGCGGTTATTGAAGACGCGCTTCGGCAGATTCTGTCACGCCGGATCGTCAAGCAACCGCGTAAGCCGGTGAGGCTCACCACCGTCTCAGGACACGGAGTCCGCCCCGGCGTCGACTTAGACGATTCCGCTGCCCTCCTCGCCTTCCTGGAACAGCCGCATGGTTCTTCTTGACGTCAATGTGCTGGTCTACGCCCACCGACAGGATGCACCACACCATCTTCAGTATCTTAGCTGGCTTGAAGACCTCATCAACTCTGACCACGCCTACGGCGTGTCCGACCTTGTCCTGAGTGGGTTTCTCCGCGTCGTCACCCATCCCAGAGTATTCAATCCACCAAGCGGAATGGACAAAGCCTTGGCATTCGCGGAAGAGCTACGAAACCAATCAACCTGCACCATGATCAACCCAGGTCCACGCCATTGGGAAATCTTTTGCCGCCTGTGCAAGACCGCCAACATCAAGGGGAACCTTGTTCCGGATGCGTTCCTTGCCGCCCTGGCCATTGAAAGCGGCAGCGAGTGGGTCACGGCAGATCGCGACTACCATCGGTTCCCTGGTCTTCGTGTGCGCCACCCGCTTGAATAATCTCACACAGGTCCTCGACTCGACTGAAGGGACAGAGATGGGGTCATTGTGGTGATGACATGGGTCTCGCAATCAACCATTTCGCGGCGCGTGGCGGGGATCTGGTTCATCTGGTTTCTTTGGTTCATTTAGCGTGTTTTGTTTAGAGAACGAAACAAACCAGCTACATCAGCCGATCCCCTCGCGCTCTGGTCATCACCGATAGGCTATGCGGCATTCGCTCATTTCTTGCCTGCACGTCCTGCTGGCCGACACATGCGCGTGAAGGTGGTGGGCCAATGCGTGCTTGAGTGGATCCTGCCCGCAACGGCTTTAGCCCCCATTATTTATAAAGATTCGTCGCGAAAGCGTGCAGACGTGAAGCGAGACGGGCACTCGGAGACCATGGGACTGGCTCCGACGTCTGCGGCGGTGCCTGTCCCGCTCCTCAGATGGGGACAGGCGCCAAAAAGAAGGGCGCCAGTCCCCAACAGTATGTCGAAGGGCTGAATTGCGAGACTGCCCGTCACAGCCGCGTATCCGCGCTTGCAGCAGAAGCTTCATGAATAATGCGGGTTAGTGTGGACTCACCTCCAGGGCAGCAGCCACGATCGGTTTCGCCCAGTTCGGCGTGTGAACGAGGTCTGGCGGATTACAAATCTTTCCCTGGTCCATCTGCAGCACCAGCGTGGGCTTCGGCGTCCGGCCTGCGGCGGGGTCCGCTTCCGTGCTATTGTCGTACACCCGCAATGTAGCGAGGTGGGGCAGGAGTTCGATGAGGTTGAGTCGGCTATGTTCGTAGCGCCGGTGGATCTGTTCCGCGGGAATGTCATGGCCGCCTCGGCGGACCCGTGACTGTACACGCGCGATGTGGTGCGCCGGGCTGGAGAGGCCCACGTACCACATATGCACCTCGAAGCCTCGGGAGGCAGCCTGTGCAAGGAGGCGTGTGATCGTATTCCCACCGAGCGTGGTCTCGAATGCATAATCGAGACGATTCTCGATGGCTTGTTTCAGCAACCTCACACCCGCATGCCAGGCCGCACTGTTCGCGTCTGCTTGAGTCAGCGCAGGATTCGCCGTCATCAATGTGCCCGCGGTCTCATCCGGATTGAAGTACACGCCCCCGTGCCTGCGAACAGCCGCTCCACCAATGCTGCTCTTGCCTCCGCCATTGACGCCGGCAAGTACGTGAATGCGCGGTGCTCGGGGGGCACTCATTTCTACGTGCCGGTTGTCAGACGACGGCGAGTTCGCTTGCGCAGGGGCGAGCGATCCTTTGGTGCGGCCTTGGCGGCAGCCCGTCCGAGCTCGACTGGCGAGGCCTTGAACCCGGCATCCACGCCCTTTCTGGCTTTCGGCGTCTGCATGTACGCCAGCAATTGGTCGAACGCATCGCCGAGATCGTCCAGCGTGCGAGAGCGTACCTTCGTCAGTGATGCGAACTCCTCATAGGACAGCAGCACGGCCTTGGGGATATCGTGGCGCGTAATCGCCACCGCACCACCATGATTGGCTTGCTCCAAGATCGCACCAAACTCATTCTTCGCCTTCGTGGCGGCAATGGTCGCAATATCGACCAGTTCACCCTGGCTATTTCTGAACGTCAATTTAGACATCACGGACCTCCCTATTGAAACTTTCACATTATAACCAATTTGGCTAATATGTCCATATTGGTTAATATATGACATTGAGAACCATGTCGAGGCGCGCGGCGGGAGTCTGGTTCATCTGGTCTTTCTGGTCTATTTGGTTTCTTTGGTTTCACTCAAAAAGAGAAACAAGATAAACCCGCCTGACGTCGCCGTCCTCCGATTCGCCGTTCGTGATGCTTATACGATCTTCATAGTTTCCCTTATCTTCTTCCCCTTTGACTCAACCCACACTACTCAAGGAAAAGCCTCGGCACATCGCAGCGCGGGCTCGCTTTATCAATGACTTACGCTCTAATCATCGAGTGATAAAGTTCATATGGATCTGGACCACTCCAATCATGCGAACGATGCACACGTTCTTGAAATTGCCCCTGGTGCTTTTGCTGGTTCTGCCTGCTCCTCTCGCCTGGGGAGGCGATGGATCAGTTTCAGACGACGTTGCTCAACGCTGGGCGGGATTGTTCTCCGATCAAGGTCCCCAAGCTGATTCGAAACAGGCCACCCCTCCCCTCTACCAGACCACCCTCACACCAACCATCTTTGCTCCACCCCTGGCCTCGCCCCGCCTGCGCGACCTCGCCCCGGAGACCGATCAACCCCGCACGCAAGGCCTCCTGGCTTCGACCACATGGCTGAACGGAACCTTCGTCACTGAAACGGAAGTGGCCCGGAGTCTGGGAGGAGCCGGCTGGCTTCAAAGCAGGATCCCTGGCGATACAGGTGGCGATGCGTCACAACGCATGGTCCGACTCGGTCTGACGGGCACAGCAGGGTCGGTCCGTTACGGGATACTGTCCCGATCAGCAGGGCAGGCGTTCTTGAATGGGCCGGACCAGGCGTTGCGTGAGGTGTGGGGAGAATGGAAAACCGGCTGGGCGACGCTGCGGAGCGCGATCGGAGAACAGTGGAACAATGTGGCCGGAGACTCCACCCGCTCTCGACTCGAACACACGTATGGACGAGTCGCTCTCGCCTGGAAGCGTCCAACCTGGCCTGACATCACCCTGACCTACGCACACAATTCGCTGAACAGCGCGCTTGAACCACTCGGCATCGCTCCCCAGCGGAGCCTCAACCACACCCTGGAAAGCGCACTCGCCTATAACGGCATGAGCTGGAATGCCCGTTTCGCATCGAGTTATATCCTCGGGAGCGATCTCCTTCGTGACGGAGCGGGGACCACGGTGAGGATGCAGATGCTCACGGCGGCCTTTCGCCCTCTGAACACCATGACCATTTCTCCGACGTTGGGTTATCGGGAGGAGGTACAGGATTGGTCAGGCGTTCGAACCCATTCGCCCTCGGCATCAGTCGCCCTGCAGTACAGGCAAAGTCAGCAGGTACTGATCAGTGCGATGGGCAACTACGCCGTCACACACTCGAGCGATGGGCTGATTGACACGGAGCAAGTGGGCGGGAAAGGGAGACTCGCATGGGATTTTCAGCGATCACAGACATTGACGACGTTAATCTCCCTCGAAGCCGGCTATAGCCGGATGACGAACCATGTGACGCCCGTCGCTGGTAGAGAAGATATCTCCGGACTGTTACGCCTCCTTCTTGCCGACCTCTAACAGGATGCTGAAAAAGTCCTCAGCGGTGTTCTCGCAACTCAGCCACCACCCATTTCCTTGCGAATCGGGATAGGGGGTAAACGTACGATTTCGTATTCTGTGGGACGGATTCAGCCGGAAGATTCTGTCCGTTCGGAGGCGCTTCGTAGGGCGCCTGGACGGGGATCACCCACCGACAGGAACAGCGCTGCGGCATGGTCATCCCCTTTCTCCCCCCTCGCTAGTACTCGCATCGCGCCGATGGACGATTTCGTACAACACCGGCAAGACGACCAAAATCAATACCGCTGCCGTCAGCATTCCTCCCACCACGACTAGTGCGAGCGGTTTCTGCGCCTGCGATCCAATGCCTGTCGCGAGCGCGGCCGGCAGCAAGCCGATGGCCGCGCCCAACGTCGCCATGAGAATCGGACGCATCTGCACATCGGCCCCCTTCCGAACGGCCTCCCGAAGGGTCAGCCCTGTGCGCCGGAAATCTTCAATCCTGGAGATCAACAAGACCCCACCCAGGATGGCCACCCCAAGCGTCGAAATGACGCCGACAGCGGCTGAGATACTGAAATTCGTATGGGTGACCGCGAGCGAGACCGCGCCTCCTACGAGCGCAAAGGGGACGGTACTCAAAACCAGAAGGGCGTTCTTGATCGAATCGAAGGCGCTGTACAACAGAAACAAGATGATGACTAGACTGATCGGCACCACCACCGCCATTCGTTTTTGCTCTCCTTTGAGCTGCTCGTATTGTCCGGCCCATTCCATGCGATACCGATCGGGAAGGCGCACCTCCTTGGCCAGGCGAGCTTGGGCCTCTTCCACGGTACTTTGAAGGTCACGATCCCGCACGCTGAACTTGATCGGAATATAGCGTTCGTTGTTCTCGCGATAGATAATGAACGCACCGGTCTGCGTTGTGATCGAGGCCACCTGCTTCAAGGGAATGCGCGCCCCATCCGGGGTGCTGACCAAAATATTACCGATCGCGTCGACATCCTGTCGAAACTCCGGGAGAAACCGAACGACAAGATCGAACAACCGTTCCCCTTCATACACCTGGGTCACGGCCTGACCTCCGACGGCGGCCTGCACGACGGCATTCACATCCGCCACTTGTAGCCCATAGCGCGCGCTTGCCTCACGATCGACCTGGATCAAAAGATTCGGCTGTCCCGTAAGGCGGAAAATCCCCAGATCCTTTATGCCATTGATCTGCTGCATGACACGCTCGATCTCGGTGGCCTTTGCCTCCATCGTTTTCAGATCGGGTCCGAACAGTTTGATGGAGTTCTCTCCCTTCACCCCCGACATAGCTTCTTCCACATTGTCCTGAATCACCTGCGAAAAATTGAAGATGATCCCGGGAATCTCTTTCAGCCGTCCCTCAATTTCTTCGATCAGCGCATCTTTACTCAACCTGGGACGCCATTCCTTTTCCGGCTTGAGGTTAGCCAGGAACTCAGCATTGAAAAAACTCGTCGGATCGGTGCCGTCGTCCGGACGACCCAGCTGTGACACAATAGTCGTGACTTCGGGCGATTCGCGGAACAACCGGCGAATCTCGCTCGTCAACTTCGCCGCCTCGTCGAATGAAATATCCACGGGCATCGTCGCGCGAACCCAGAGATTCCCCTCTTCCAAGGCCGGCATGAACTCCCCTCCGATCACCCGCAGCACCCCGAAGGTCAGCGCCAGAAGGCAGAAGCAGATGGCGACGACAACAACCCGATGGTCTAACGCCCACTCCAAAATACCGTTGTAGACACGACGGATTCCCCGCACGATCGCTGTATCGTCCTCGCTAATCGCTCCCCTGAGCAAGAAGGAACACATCACAGGGGCTAACGTAAAGGCCATCAAGAGTGCGCCCACCAAGGCAAACCCATAGGTGATGGACATGGGGGAGAAGATTTTCCCCGGTACACCCGTCATCGTAAAGAGCGGAATGAACGCCACCACGATAATCGCCGTGGAGTAGAAGATGGGCTGTCCCACCTGGCGGGCGGCCCGCACGATCTTCTGGTCGACCGTCAAGCCAAGGGTCTTCTTCTCGTGTGCCAGATGAAAAAAGATGCTTTCCACCATGATCAGCGTGGCATCCACGATAATGCCGAAATCGATGGACCCGAGCGAGATCAAATTCGCCGACTGCCCAATGAAAACCATCATCGAAAAGGTAAAAAGCAATGAGAGCGGGATGGTCAAGGCCACGATCAGGGCCGCGCGCAAGTGCCCCAGGAACACAAACAAGATGATAAAGACCAAGACCATACCGGTGACGAGAATGTCCGTGACGGTCTCCACCGTCGTATGAATCAAGGCTGTGCGATCGTAGAAGGTGTTGATCTTGACGCCGACCGGCAACTTCCTGGTGTTAAGGTCCTCAACTTTTCCTCGAACCTTCTCAAGGACAGTGAGTGCCTTGTATCCTCGCTGGAGCAGAATGACGCCTTCGACGACATCGTCCCGATCATCGATGCCGACCTTTCCTAAGCGCACCCGGGGGCCCACCGCGACCGTCCCCAAAGTCTTGACAAAAATCGGTGTCCCCCCCTTTTCGGCCACCATCACGTTTTCGATATCTGCGATCCCGTTGATGAGGCCCAGTCCACGAATGTTGTAGTTCTGCGGGCCGATGGTCAGATAACTGCCTCCGACATTGGCATTGCTATTGGTCAAGGCGGACATGACTTGCGACAGATTGACGCCGTAGCTGATCAGTCGTCCCGGATCGATATCGACGTGATACTCTTTGGTCGTCCCCCCGAACGCGGTCACGTCGATGACACCGGGAATGCGTCGGAACTCCCGACGGACCTGCCAATCCTGAATCGTTTTCAAATCCGTGAGCGTGGTCTCGCCGACCCCCGTAAGTTCATACCGATAGATTTCGGCAATCGCCCACCAGGGAGACAGCGACGGCGCCACCCCGGGAGGCAATTGCACCGATCTCAGCCTATTCAGCACTTCCTGACGATCGCGAAAGATCTCCGAATCAAAATCAAAATAGATCTTGATGTCGCTCAGCCCAAAGATCGAGAGCGAGCGAATGTCCGTGAGGCCCGGCATGCCATTGAGCGCGACTTCAATGGGAATCGTGATTTGACGTTCGACCTCTTCGGCCGACCACCCGGGCTGCTGGGTGATCAGCTCGACCATCGGTGCCGAAGGATCGGGATAGGCGACGATATCGAGGGTATGAAAGGCGTAGAGTCCGCCGAAAAAGAGAAGAAAGCCCAGGACGCAGACCATGCCCCGCTGGACCAGAGAGAGTTTAACAATTCTGGCTATCATGGGGTGTGATTAGAATCCAATTCGAAGGAGGAGAAACTCCACGTGAGGGCGCTACCCTTTCGCGCTGCCGGACACGGGAGGACAGGCTCTCGATTTGGTTGGTCGACAGCTGCCTTCCTGCCCCTTGATCAAGACCGCGCCTTTGGTCACGATGCGTTGTCCCGACGCCAGGCCTGCCAAAACACGCACCTGATCCGGTGAAATCGTGCTCACTTTGACTTCTCGTCTGACATATTGGTCATTGCCTTCGACGACGTACACAAACTGTTTCCCATCCTCTTCCAATACTGCTTCGCGAGGAATCATCAGAAGCGGCGTGGACCCTCCGACCTCGATATGGAGGCGCGCGAACATTTCCGGCTTCAGTCGATGATCCTTATTATTGACCAAGGCATGCAGCTTGATGGTTCTCGACGTCGGGTCTACCACGTCGCCGATGGTGGTCACGGTCGCGGGGAAACTCACGTCCGGGTATGCTTCCACGCTGACCTTTGCAAGCTGTCCCTCCCTCACCAAGGCGAGATAGGCGAGATCCCGTTCATACACATCCGCCACCACCTGCAGCATATCGAGGTCGGCCACCGTGAACAGTACCTGGCCGGACTCTCCCCCGATCGACTGTCCGGGCGTCACGTTCCGCTCTACGACAATCCCTGTCAACGGACTCTTCATTTCAAATCGCGACGTGACCTTTTGGTGTTCGAGCGGCTTCTCTAATTCCTGCGGAGGAACCCGCAACGACAACAACCGTTCTTTTGCGCGGCGGAATTCCGCGCGCTGCTTGATCAATTCGTTCTCCGCTTGCTTGAGGTCCTTCAGCGCCAGCGCTTTATTCTCATACAGGTCCTTGGCCAACTCGTAGGCGCGTGTCGCGTAATGTAGATCCGAGTCTTCCTTGGCATACTCCGCGTAGGCTTGGGCAATTTCCTGGCTGTCCAACACCAATAGCACACTACCTGCCTGCACATGCTCGCCCAAATGCGCTCGCACCTCGAGGACTCGCCCTTGAAGTGGAGAGGACACTCTGGAATAGTGATCTTCCCCGTACGCAACCTTTCCGGCCAAACTGAGGTCATGGGCCTCAGACCCGAGTTCGACAAGAGCCGTTTCTACCCGCGGATGCGAATCCACGGCCGGTCCGGACTTCTGGGGTGCGGTCGTGGCGGCATGGGAAACGGCAGGCTGCTCTCCTCTCCCGCAGGCTGAGAGAACCAGGCAGACTAAACTCACGGCTAGAAAGGTTGCCTCACCCTTGACCTGGCTCGTCACGACCTGATCTCCTGCCCCACGGCACTTTCTAACTGAAAGAGGTGATGCTGATAGTTAAATAAGGCTTCGATATAGTTTTGCTGAATCGTCCGCGAGGTGCGGGCGGCATCGAGCAAATCGAGAATCGTTGCGCCGCCTCGCTCATAGGCCCGTTCGACAATCGTCAATGATGAGCGGGCGTCTTCCAACACTTCACCGACGTAGGCTTCGACCAAACGCCGGCTCTGCAGCAAGTTGCGATAAGCGACTTCCACTTCATTTTCAACTAGATTAACGGTCTTATCCAAGTCGGCTTCCGCCGACTGGAGGGCGACCTCCGCCTGGAGAATCCCACCTTGGTTCCGGTTGAACAGGGGCAAGGGAATGCCGGCGTTGAGCGCGACTTGGCCTGGATTATCAGGCCCTCGCGCTCCCTGGATCTCGTACCCAGCCCCGATCGTCACATCGGGAATCCGGTAGGCCTTCGCCAGCTTCAGATCGGAACCCCGCTGGGAAAAGATATAGCGTTTGGCACGGATGTCCGGACGCACATCCAGAGCAGCCACGCGCAACGTTTCGATATCGGGATCGATCCGTCGGAAACCCAACTCCGTGGTCAATTCCAGCTCCGTCTTGGGGGATAACCGCAGCAACTGACGAAGATCGCCTCTCGCCGATTCTGCCTCCTGCAATGATCGGATCACCTGCGAGTGAAAGTCCACCATCTGCAAGCGAATTCGTATGAGATCGACTTCCGCGATGTACCCTTTATTGAATCGGATGGTATTGACCGCGAGGATACGGGAAAAACGGTCGCGATTCTCTTCTGCCAACATTAGCCTGCGCTGAGCCAACTGAATCCGGTAATAGGTATCCTTTACGGTAAAGCCGAGTTGCCGCACCGCATCCTCAAAGTCCGCTTCTGCCGATTGCGTGCCGAACCCGGCGCTTTCGATTCGATAGCCCCGTTTCCCCGCCAACTCGAACAACTGAGCCACTTGCGTAAACAGCTGCCCGCTATTGGACAGGGTCCTCCCTTGTGTGTAGGAGCTGAGTGTCCCGACCGACAACAACGGATTCGGGAAGAGCCGCGCGGTGACTTCCTGCCCTTTTCTATACTCAATCCCGTACTTGGCGATGAGCACATCAAGGTTTTGACTGACGAACAGTCCCAGCGCGTCGTTCACGCTGAGACGAAGCGCCTTCGATGCTACGGTGGCCTGCTCAGGAGCCGGAGATGGCGAGGCCGCGCTGGAGGGATATGCAGAAACGCTCAGAACGCTGAGGATTATGATGTAGCAGATGGGACGCAAATGTCGATCAATAAACACTGACAGTCCTCCGTATAAACCACTGCATGGGTGCGGGGGTGAGTACAGTTAGCTGCATCATCCTCTCAAGCGGATTTTCAGTATACAACGTATGTGAGACGGAGCAAAGAACCTGTAGAGAAATAAGCACTTAGCAGGCCTCGGAATGTAGACCCTCTGAGTGAAGAGGGAACGCCGCCAAGGAAAATGTTCGTCCCTGGGCAAAGAAGCTGTCTTGGCAAACTCAGGGCGGGCGGGTGAAGTAGCCGCAGGGCGGGGCTAGTGAAAGAGCGACTTTTTCAGCATCCTGTTAGAAAAGAGAAAGCGTATTGGAGACCATTTCGTGGTGCGAGCGCGAAGCGAGGAAGAGGCTCATCTCGCCCACTGTGATAAGTTTCACGACTCGTTACTAACTCGAAGGAGGAGGCGTTGGCCCATGGTGTCGCAACGAACGACAATTTTGCAAACGGGTTAGCCCTGGCACTCAGAGAACGGTGGCCTGCGATGTATAAGGATTTCCGGCATTATTCTCAGACATTTACCCCCAAGCCCGGCGAGTTGTGGCTATTGACTGGGTTGACACAAATCCGAGGGGATCGTAGCCAGTCCAAAAATTATCAACGCAACCAACTGTAAGGTAGAATGTCTCCATTTCTCTTGCTCAATCTGATGAATCATCGAGGCGTCATGGCAGGATGCGCAGCGGAGGAGGGTCGCCATTCTAAAAAACGAGCGACGACGGAGCACAGCGAGCGAGTCTGACTTCTCAAATTGCCGTGATGATTTGCTGGAACACACGATAAATAATAAGGAGGTATCTATGATGCGTTGCAGACTTCCCATAGGGCGCCTTCGTTTCTGGTTGGTTGCCTGCCTGATACTGACCGTTTGGATGGGAACTCCCCGGCTTCTCGCGGCTGCCTTGGTCACGCCGGAAGAAATCAATAGCGTGCGGGTCTACAAGAAGCTGGCGAACGCCACCGTCATGATCGCCTCCGCCTATGTCAGCGCCCATCACATCGCGCAGGCATCGGGGAAAGGACTCGGATCGGGGGTGCTGATCGATGAGCAGGGCTCGATCGTGACCAACACCCATGTCGTGGAAGGGGCAGCCAACATCACGGTGACATTGCATGATGGGACTCGTCTCCCGGCAGAGCTGATCGGAAGCGATCCGCAATCGGATGTCGCGCTGCTCCATGTGACGCTCCCGCAGGGGCCGCATGCCCCTGCTCAACTGGGCGATTCCGACAAGTTGGAAATCGGTCAGAAAGTCCTGGCAATCGGACACCCCTTTGGGTTGGGCTACGCGTTTTCGACGGGTATCGTAAGCGGATTCGGGAAACTGCTGGAGACCAAACAGGAAGTGTTCCAAGAGCGAGTGATTCAAACCACGACCCCGATCAATCCCGGCAATAGCGGTGGACCGCTGGTCGATTCCGAGGATCGCGTGGTCGGGATCAACTCAGCAATCTTGATGGGAGCGCAGAACATCGGGTTCGCCATTCCCATCAATACCGTCAAATCCATCGTGGCTGAACTGCGGGCGAATGGCCGAGTGATCAGGCCCTGGTTGGGCATCAAAGGGAAATTTGTAACCGACGAAGTGCGGAATCTGATTGCGCTTCCCCTCGTGAGTGGGTTGCTCATCATCGATGTGGAAGATGGGAGCCCGGCCCAAACGATCGGGCTCCGTGCCGGCAACCTGGATGTGAACATCGAGGGAGAGCCGTGGGTCCTGGGGGGCGATATCCTCGTCGCGGTCAATGGGCAGGACGTGAAGACCAGCGAGCAATATGCCAAGGTGTTCCCGCAACTGAAGGTCAAGCAATTCATTGAGCTGACACTGTTTCGAGACGGCACAAGGCACACCCTCACTGTCACGCTGGGGGAACGCCCGACGCCGCCCAGTCCCCCACAACATCCCAAGATCGAGGTGCCTCCCGTGGTTCCACAGGGGCTGGACTTTGTGCCATTCTAACGTGGTCTGAGGAACGCGAGGGCGGATCGCGATCGCGAGACATCAATATGTGCTTCACCTTCGAATTCGCCCGCCCTCACATAAGACCTGGAGCCTTTTAAAGGAGGCCGGTCACAGTACGTAAAGTGTAATTAGAGCAGGGTCAATTCCTGGTCAACATGTAGAGGTCAATCATGAGCCCGTTGGGAATCGGTTCGATCGTGTTTGTGTGTATCTCCG
Source organism: Nitrospiraceae bacterium (assembly GCA_041491905.1). Lineage (GTDB taxonomy): Bacteria > Nitrospirota > Nitrospiria > Nitrospirales > Nitrospiraceae > Palsa-1315. Next base: position 13,534 of record JBGPVY010000053.1, read on the forward strand.
GCAGCGCGATGTTCGGCTTTTTTCTTCGCACGTGCTGCCCGAGCATTACCTGAGCGATGATTCAATGCGTGTCGTCACGCTGAGCACTGCCCTGATCGCGACATTGGCTGCAGTAGTGCTCGGCCTGCTGATCTCCTCTGCAAAGACCTCCTTCGACATTATCAGCGACGAGATCACGCAGACCGCCTCCAAGGTCGTGCTCCTCAACCGCTCCCTAGCCAATTACGGGCCGGAGATGAAGGAAACTCGCGATCTGCTCCACCGTGCTTTTTCCTCTGCTATTGAGATGATCTTTGCCAACGAAGGGTCCAGGCTCGCAAAGCTGACCGTCCCTGAGAGGCTCGCCGGGATAGAGCAGTTTCAGGCCAAGCTCCGGGAACTCGCGCCACGAAATGACGCCCAGCGCTCGCTCCAGCCACGCGCCTTGGAACTCAGCAACGATCTGGTCCAGATGCGCTGGCTGGTGATCGCGCACGAGAGGGACGCAATCCTGCCACCATTCCTGACGGTGCTGGTTCTGTGGCTCGCCATCATATTCGTCGGGTTCGGTATGCACACCGCCAACAACGCAATCGTCTTGACGACCTTGTTCGTCTGCGCGCTAACGGTCTCCGGCGCGATCTTTCTGATCGAAGAGTTGGACCGCCCGTTCGAAGGGTTGATGCAGATCTCCAGTGCTCCGCTGCGCAACGCGCTCGCCCAGCTTGGGCAGTAGACGCTGACTCGCCGAGCGCTTCCACCTTCTGGATATACGCGTGATGAGCTTTGCCCTACCGGACGACACCTCCAGATTATATCGATACGTCAAACCCTGCATGTCGTCACGCGCACAACGCGGGAGTTCAAAGACATCCAGGAGCTCACGCCCGGAACCAAGGTCTATCTCGGTCCAGACGGAAGCGCGACCAGGCCGTTTCTGCAGAAGTTCGTCTAACTCAGACTGGGAGCGAACTACCATGTCCTTCACCTCTGCATAGAAACAGGAGTGGGATAGAGCGCCTCTCCGAATGCCTCACTTCTTCCAGAACCGCTTGGGAACATCAAACGAGTACCGGAGTTGAACGGCCACATATTTTTGAACGAGTCCTGGCTTATCTAATGATAGGTCCTGTTCTCGATACACGCTCAGTTCCATATCCTCGCGAAACCGCAACGCCAGCCCGATAATCCAATCCATCTCGGTGGGGTTGAGCTTGTTTCCAGCCTCCCGGTCTGTAAAAAAATTCATATCTCCGTACAGCACGACTCTATTTTTGTAGAGGTCG
>JBGPVY010000143.1:0-7276 GCA_041491905.1 Nitrospiraceae bacterium
ACCTGTTGCCGGCGGCGGAGCCGGCGGAGACGATAGGCATTTTCCATGGCGTGGCCCGCCTCATGCCGCAAGATGCGCATGCACCACTCGGGGGTCCCGCCCTCGACCTCGAGCATCTGTTCCAGTTCAAGTTTCGCGAGTCGTGGATGGGCCAGATAAAACGGCACGGCAATCCCCGGCACACCATCCGGAGTAAACCATTCGTTGGACAACCAAAAGTGGGGACGGAAGAGGAGCTGTCGGGCGTCGAGTTCGGCGTAGAGTTGTTGGATCTGTCCTGACAGGAATGCCCCGTCGAGGGTGACGCCGAGTTGGCTTATGGGAAGCTCCAGGAGCTGCTCGTTGGACCACGAGACCCATTCCGGCTCGTGATCCTGGCTGTCAGACGCGGTCATGACCTGTGGCTGTCATCGTTGTATTGATGCTTGGACCGATGTTGTACGTCACATCGCATTGCACGGGGAAGCGACGGAATGGGCGAATCGAGAAGGGCATGAGGACCTCGCAGGGTAGCCTATTCTAGGGGGTGGACTGAAGAAACCGCAAGGCGGGGATGGGCAGCCTGGTCGTCCTCCTGCTCGCGGAACGCGCGCCCTCAGAAGGATGGAGAGGGAGCGGCCAGGTGCCCTTCTTGCTCGCAGAGCGCGCAATAAAAACGTGCTCGCTCGATGCGCGCAGTAAAGGGCAGCCTGGCCACTCCCCTAACTCTCTTCGCTCACGCTTCTCATTCCAAACGCGAAAAATAGAATGTCCCGGTTTTCTCACTGAGTTCAGCGGGAGCGGTTCAGCGGATGGAAGGGCGTGGTGGGATTATATTCGTTGAGGGGGTTCAACGGGTTCTTGGGATTATATTGGTTGAGTGGATTGTAGGGGTTGCTCGGGTTGTACTGGTTGCTCGGATTCACCGGGTTGCCGGGATCGTACTGATTGATGGGATTCAACGGATTCTTCGGATCGTAGGCGTTGATCGGATTCAGCGGATTATCGACACGGTACTGATTGAGCGGGTTGAAGATATTGTAATCGAGCTCGTATTTCTCAGAGAAGCTGGATTCGGCAAGCGCCGGTGTGACGGAGAAGAGCAGCGGCAGGAGAATGAGGAAGGCAACCCACATGGCGAGCCTCCGAAAAGCGGAACACCCAGTGGGCTCAGCCTACTCCCCGCCTGGAGAACAGCGCAAGCGGGTCAATGCCCGGAAGCATCGAAACGGTGTCTGAGCACCTGAAGAAAAGACTCCCGGTACATTTCCCTTTTTTCATCGCGCACAGCCGTATCACCAACGGCACGGTGACCGTGCTTGTCAGTCACCACTGACAGGTGGAGTGGCCCGCCTCCATCACTGCGTGGTCAACCCTGCTCGAAGTACGCCTCGCCGACACCTTCACACTGAGCTAGACACAAATCCCCCAAAGGGACTAGAGTAATTTATGGCCTTCTTGCATACGTAAAACGTCTAGGGTTTTCTTGTTCTCTGGTTACCACCCGATGAAGGAGTACGCCATGAGAGTCCTACGGCTGATCGGCATGATCCTGATCATGGTGAGTTGTTTCACCGTGCTGGCCTGCGCGAAGGCGCCGAGAGACAAGAAGATCGAGTTTGTGTATCTCGCGCTCGGCGCCAGCGATGCCGCAGGGGTGGGCGCCCTCCCCTTAACAGAGGGCTATGTCTTCCTCATTAAGCGTGAACTCGACCAGCGCGTGCCGGGCGTGGCCTTGATCAATCTTGGAGTGCCCGGGGCTCGTATTCATCTCATCAAAGAGCAGGTCCGGATTGCCCTGCAAGTCGGCACGAAAGCCAATCTTGTCACCCTCTGGACCGGTGCCAATGACCTGGTGCACGGCGATGATCCCAAGACCTTTCAGGAGGACCTGAGATTCATCTTGCAAAACGTGCGCAAGACCGTCTCCAAAACGATCGTCGTGGCCAATTTGCCGGACCTCACCCAACTGCCTCGCTTCCGCAGCAACCCAAGTCCTGCTGTCACGATCGAGCGCGTCCGAGCATTCAACCGTGCAATCGAGCAAGAAGCCAAAGATGTCGATGCGCCAGTGGTGAATCTGTTTGCTCAACCGGTTCGAGAGGATCTGGTCTTCGACCTGGATGGCTTTCACCCCAATGATGCCGGCCATCGCGAAATTGCCCGACTCTTTTTGGAGGTGATAAGGCTGAAACTTGGACTGAGGTAGGTCGGAAGTGGTGTAGAGCCCTTACGAGCCTCTCCCGAATGAATCGCATGCCGAGGTAGCTCAGCTGACTCGTGATATGGTAGATGGCCCCGGGGAATTCGATCCGCAGCGGACGCGCCATGAGGCGGGCGTGTATTTCTCACGATGTGCGATTGCAAGACCTGACCGCCTCTCTTGGCGTTCCGTACCAGGGTCAACTTCTTCAGGGCAGAGGTAAAATCGGACGTGGGATAGTGCGCTTTGAAGTAGGAGTCCAGTGCGTTCGCGATGTCGTCCACCCAAGTGGCCTGAGCCGGAGCAACCACTGTTGTCGGTACGCTGTGGCCAGAGGCGGGCTGCCCTCCCACGAATTCAGGAATGCCCGCTCCAGGCAAAAATCCGCCGCCTGTGTTGACAGTGCAGGGAGCCCGCAGATCAGCGCCAGCGATATGAGGATGACCGTGCGCCTTATGGACAGATAGGTTCTCACCGCACGTCCCTCCCTTGGAATTTGGGGTTCAGGGTTTGGCGCATCGGCGTGAGGCCTACGCGATGAAGCGCTTGCGTGTCCTGACTGGCCATTTCTCACCACCGGTGAAGGTTCGTGACTCCGCGTTCCTTGAACCAGAGACAGCGTCACGTTCTCGTCCACTTGAGTTGAGACCGCCCTACTGCACCAGCGACACGCCGTATCGAATACGACCCCGCCTCCCCGTCGGTCCGTGGAGCTCTTTCCGATTCATTTTGATCACCGAATCCATCACCTCACCACATATCAGGCATTGCCAGCCGGAGAAGCAGAGTGACGAGCTTCCCGCATCCTCCAATCGGATGGTCACCATCAAACCATGACAACGAAGGCAGTTCATGAGTTGACTCCGGGGCTCGACACAGCTCACGGTGTCGGCACACCCTATCGACGCCTACACCCTCCACGAAGCAATGGCAGACGGCAGGGCCCCCGCCCATTCGAACCTCGTCCTCCGAGATACGAACGACGCCGTTCTGCTGTGTCAAAGCGATACAATGAGTGCGGAAGGAGTGCTTACGAGAAAGTCCGGCGTTGGAGCGGCGGAGACTGGAGAATCGGTCGCGCGAGGAAGGACCAGGGAACGCGAGGGATGGGACAGCCAGCGGGGCTGAAACGTCTGTCATTCATGCTGCGCGTGAAGGGCAGCGTAGTCAAGCGGTATTATCGGGTTTGTGATAGTTCAATGATTCAGGCCGGTTGGGACTTCTCCCAAGACACGAGTTGGACCTGAAACGGTGAACCTGTACCTTCCTCGCCAACCGCTTTTGTTGTGCCCCACTTAAATTTCGGCCACTCCCCTCACTCTCTTCATCCACGCATCTGATTCCAACCGCGAAAATAGAAAGTGTCGGATTTCTCTCCAAGACCTGGAGAAAGGCCGGACGGTTCCAAGCCGAGAGCCGGCGACTTAGCGGAATCAACTCTGTCGGTTGTCTTCATAGACAGTTCTCAGTCAGTTCTTTAGAATGGGCTCATGCAGTTCGAGTGGGATCGCGATAAGGCACGGCGCAACCTACTGAAACACCGAGTCTCATTCGACGAAGCCGTGACCGTATTCTATGATCCGCTGGCTGCAACAGTTGATGACCCCGATCATTCCATAGGCGAACGGCGTAGTCTCACGATCGGTCACTCCGCCCGTGGACGGCTACTGGTCGTAGCCCATACGGATCGAGGAACTGCAGTGAGAATCGTCAGTGCCCGCCGAACAACAGCGGGAGAGAGGAGGCGCCATGAGACCTAAAGCACAACCACGGACGGACACCATGCGACCGGAGTATACCTTTGACTATACGAAAGCTGTTCGGGGGAAGTACTACCGGCGGCTTATCAAGGAAGGTGCAAATGTGGCCGTGCTTGAGCCCGATGTCGCTAATGCGTTTCGCGACTCCGCATCGGTCAATGCGGCCCTGCGCGCTCTCCTCGAAGTATCCGAGGCGACTCGACGTCTGACGACCCGCTCAAAGCGAGGATCAAAGAAACACGTGGCGGCGTAAGTCCCCTAAATGCCGTCGTCGATCCTTCCCCAACCGACCTCACCAGCTGGGCCTACCTACCAAATTTAGCAGGCTGCTGAAAAAGTCAGGCCGCACGAGTGGGATGGGCAGCCTGGTCGTCCTCCTGCTCGCGGAACGCGAAGGGGATGGGGCCTGTTGATCTCCTGTGCTCGCGCAACGCGCGGTCGCGGACTCCCCTCGTTGGACGCGCGCAGTGGGAGATCAATCAGCCCCCGTCCCCGAGGGGTAACAAGCAAGCTTTGAAGGACCATAAATGGAACAAAGAGATAGTGGCTGCCACCGCTCTTTTTTTCAGCCTATTCCCCGCCTGGAGAACAGCGCAAGCGAACCGGAGGCGAATAGGCATGAGAGCAGACGCAGGGAACGGACCATGTTATACTGAGCCCATGCTGAGACGCTCGCTGACCAAGACCAATCCATACCTTGTCGATCCGGCAAAACGCCATGCCATGTTTCAGATGACCGTCTACACTTCCACAGACATTGAAGGCGTCAAACTCACCCCATCCGACTTGCTTGCCGGAACGAGAACTGTTCGCCGCCTTACTTCCCGTGAATCTGCAAAGTCCTCTCGATCACCGCGATAAATAGTTTCGTCATCGGTTCGTAGTTGCGGGCCAGGCCGGCGCGCACTGCGGCAAAATACTCCTGCCGTTTTCGACCTGATAGTTTGTCAAAGTAGAGGGCCGGCAATCCCGCTTGCAGCCCCATGAGCACAGACACGATTCGCGCCACCCGACCGTTACCCTCTCGGAAGGGATGAATCAGCACCAACTCCACGTGAACTTCTGCTAGAGCCTTAGCGAGATGCTCAATTGATGCCGAGCGACAAGGCGTATGGCGCTTGAGCGGACCGTCTTCGAATTCGGCCATCAGTTTAGGGATCTGCGCAGCCGCAGCAAACGGGAAGGAGCCCTTCTTCACGTTCACCTGGCGATACCAAGCAGATTCTTGAGCACGCGAGGGCGAGAGCCAGGCTCAAATTGGTTCTCATCAAGGTCAGCGGTATCGTAGCGATCTTTGCGACGCATCAGCCTCTGCCCTCTTAAGCCATCTTCTCTGGTGCTTCACTGCCTAGGTCATTCGCAATCAGGCAGAATTGTTCGAGGGCAGCTTCGAGGTCGTCGACGATTTCTTGGGTGATGAGGACAGCAGCAAGCGATAAGAAAAACTATTCCTGACACCATTTTCTTCTTGCTTGCGGTCGGCCCCATAACGCCCGCAACAAAGTAGCCTGTTCCAATTTTTCAACCCCGAAGTTTTTCTCGGAAACGTCCACGGCCTCATCCCTTTCGAATCACGCTCCCTCCCGTCGTAGCCGTCGTCGCCGAGGCAGGAGCGCTTCCAACGAAGAGGCTGCAAACTCGGCCAACGGAACGGCGGTCACGCGGGTCGAAAGAGGGTACCGTCGCATCCCGGGATACAGCACGATGAGATGCTCCAACCGCAGATCATCGAGCGCGATGCGCATCGAGGGCGTGAGCGTCGGCGCGTCCGTTCGTTTGAACTCCATGCCGAAGCGGCGGCCATCCTTGAGCAGCAAGAGATCCAATTCTGCGCCCTGGTGCGTCGCCCAGAAATAGGCGTCGTCCGGCTGCACGAGGTTCAGCGCCGCTTCGATGGCATAACCCTCCCAAGATGCGCCGCACTTCGGATGATGCAGCAGTTCCGCGTCCGTCCGGACGCCCAAGAGCGCGTGGAGCAAGCCGCTGTCGCGCACATACACCTTGGGCGCCTTTACCTGGCGTTTGCCAAGATTCTCATGCCAGGGCGGCAGCTGTCTCACCAGAAAAACCCCCGTCAGCAGGTCAAGATACCGCCGCACGGTGGGCTCGCTGACGCCTAACGATCGCGCGGGCTCCGCGGCATTCCAGATGTTGCCGTGGTAGTGCGCCACCATCGCCCAGAACCGCCGGAGTGCCTGAGCCGGAATCGATACGCCGAGTTGGGGAAGATCCCGTTCCAAGAAGGTTTGGATGAATTCGTTCCGCCAACGGAGACTGTCCTCATGCGTACGGGCCAAAAAGGAGCGCGGGAATCCGCCGCGCAGCCAGTGGCGGTTCAGCGCGCGTGTGCCAACCTCCGCAAGGGTGAAGCCCGGCAAGGTGATCGTCTCCATGCGTCCCGCCAGGGATTCAGACGATTGGCGTAGCAACTCAGGCGAGGCGCTGCCGAGAATCAAGAAGCGGGCCGACAAGGGCCTACGGTCGGCGAGCACGCGGAGCATCGGAAACAGATCCTGACGCCGCTGAACTTCGTCGATCACGATCACCCCCCGCAGAGGCGCCAGAGCCGTCATGGGCTCCGCCAACTGGGCCAGACTTGTCGGCTCTTCCAAATCAAAGTAGCGAAGGGAGTCCGGCGGTACGATCTGCCGAGCGAGCGTGGTCTTCCCGCTCTGGCGTGGCCCGATCAACGCCACCACGCGGCTTCGCCGCAGCGCGTGGCGGATCTGAGATAAAAGCGCGAGTCGCTTCACCATGCCTGTGAGGATACCAGGAAAATCGAACAGATACTATTCGAATTTCATGGTACTTTCTTCACGCGAGTGGCCAAATAAGTAGCGCGCGGACGGCCAGGGACCGACGCACGACAGGCGTGGTGGCATGTGTGACAAAACCTTGGACAATGTCAGGAAGTACCGAGGTTTTGTAACACGCTGGAGAGGGCGGTCAACTGCTGCTCTACGACGGTGCTGGATAAAACCGTCGGCACATCTTGAGAAGTGCAAACCGTTTTATCCACTCATAGGTGGGGGCATGACTTCACCCCGCACATCGATCTTGCCGGTCATGGTGAGCATAAATACGGAGAAGATTACCGCCGTCACAATGGACATGGGACCTCCTTGGTTATGACGGTTCTTGGCGTACCGAAATAATCTCATCCCAAAATTGCTGAACACTCTTTGTCCTGTGTAGCCAGGGGGAAGGAAGGGATGGGCAGCCTGGTCGTCCTCCTGCTCGCGGAACAGAGGGGGGGATGAAGCCTGATGATCTTCTGTGCTCGCGCAACGCGCGGTCGCGGACTCCCCTCGTTGGACGCGCGCAGTGGAAGATC
>JBGPVY010000258.1:0-3945 GCA_041491905.1 Nitrospiraceae bacterium
CACCCGTTCAAGTCGCCAACTCTGAATATCTAGCTTGCAGAAACGAGCGGCGCGATTGAGGTTTCGCCGCTTCCCCGTGGACAGATTGTCCACAGCAACAACCTCATGCCCTTCCTGGACAAGACGATCGACCAAATGCGACCCGATAAAACCGGCACCTCCGGTCACCAGTACCTTCATGCATGCCCCCATCGCCTATGAATCCGTGCCATCATCTGTCCACCGCCTACCCGATCAGGTTGTGATCTCGCGTGTAAAACCAACAAGAATCTCCCGATTCCCTTTTCGCCCTATCACGGGAGAATCGAGCACACCTTTCAGCTGAAGCCCCAAATGAGCGGCACAGGCAATGACCTTCTCAGTCACCGCCTCGCGCTGCGCATCATCTCGCACGATCCCCCCTCGCCCCACATGACCCTTACCGACTTCAAACTGTGGCTTCACTAACACCACGACCACTGCGGAGCGATTAAGTAGGTGGACAATCGCGGGCAATACCAGCGTCAAAGAAATAAAAGAAACATCAATCACCGCCAGGTCGATCGGCTCAGGAACCGCCGCACGGTCAACATACCGAATGTTCGTCCGTTCGAGCAAGACAACACGCGAATCTTGACGGAGCCTCCACTCAAACTGTCCATACCCCACGTCGATGGCATAGATGCGGGTGGCTCCTCGCTGCAACAAACAGTCGGTGAACCCACCGGTCGAACACCCCACGTCCAAACCGATTGTCCCTCTCGGGTCAATATGAAAGGCATCAAGCGCCGCAGCCAATTTGTCACCTGATCGACTGACGAACAACGCTGGCTGCACGATCTCGATCCGCGCATCCAGCGGCACCAACTTCGCAGGCTTATCCACCATGGTTCCATCAACCAATACTCCACCCGCCAAGACCATTCTGGCCGCGGCCTCCCGACTCGGCACCAAGCCCTGAACCATAAGCACACGGTCTAACCGTTCTCTGTGAACACGAGCGAGAGAGGCCATATCGACTAGGAAAACCACTCATCGTGGCATGGACGGAAATAGAAGCCGGTACTAGGGAGCCTAGGAGGACGGTTCATCGGCTGCGTCGTCGGGAGAGTAGGCGTGGATTCGTTTCTTGCCGTTCTTATCTTGCACGAGCACTTCTACTTTATGCTCGGCTTCTTCTAAAATCTTGAGACAATTCTTTGAGAGGCGGATGCCCTCCTCAAAGATCCTAAGCGATTCGTCTAGAGGAAGATCGCTTTTTTCCAGTTCGCCAACAATGGCTTCCAACCGCGCCATCGCCTGTTCAAATTTCACCGCTGCCACAACACGCCTCGTTATGTATGTGGATGGAGGCCCATTATACTCGACCGCACAACGATTTCAAACTGAGGAATCATCAAACACCTGCGTGACAGTGCAACTCAATCGCCCGCTTGCCAATTGAGCCTCCAGTTCCTGTCCTACCCCCACGTCGTTCGCTCGATGGAGAATTTGACCAGCCGGGACCGTTTGAAGAATACTGTAGCCACGTCCAAGAATCGCCAAGGGACTCAGGGTATTGAGCTGCGCCAGCTTCGCGTGGATCCGGTAACGATGTTGCGCCAACATCACCCCCATCTGCCCTTCAAGGCGCTTCGAGAATTGCGGGACTATCGCCAGACCTTGCTTGATCGCGAGAATAGGATTGAGACCGGATAGATCGCGCTGCACCCCGTGAACCCGTTCACGCCAGGCCGTGAGCAGTTGTTGGACCATCTCGCGCAATCGATCCACCATATCATCTGTCCGTTGCGCCGCTTCCTGGAGACGGAAGCGTACATCCGTCACACCTCGAATGCCGGCATCGAGCCGATGCCGCTCGAAGGCACAATGCCGGAGCATCACCTGTCCCAGACGGACCTTCAACTCCCGCAATCGTTCCACGGTCTCAGCCAACACCGGAACCACAGCCTCAGCTGCCGCCGACGGCGTCGGCGCTCGGAGATCGGCGACGAAATCGGCAAGCGTCACATCGATTTCATGTCCGACAGCCGACACCACTGGGACATGGGAACCCGCAATGGCGCGCACCACGATCTCCTCGTTGAAACTCCAGAGGTCTTCCAATGATCCTCCGCCTCGCCCGACAATGATGACATCCACAGAACCCAGCTTGTTCAAGGCAATCAGCGCCTCAGCAATTTGACGTCCGGCATTCTCCCCCTGGACCTGAACCGGTGCAATAAGAATATGGAGCGTCGGCCAGCGTCGCCGAAGAACAGCCAGGATATCCCGAATGGCTGCGCCGGTCAGCGATGTGACGACACCCACGGTCCGAGGAAATGCCGGGATCGACTTCTTTCTGTCCTGATCGAACAGCCCCTCCGTCACCAATCGTTCTTTTAATTGCTCAAATGCCAGTTGCAGCGCGCCGATTCCCTTCGGCTCCACCGTGTCGAGCACGATCTGATATTCTCCGCGTGGTTCGTAGACCGTGAGCCGCCCCCGCACGATAACGTGTAGCCCTTCTTGCAAGGCAAAGCGCAACCGCACCGCGGTGGATCGGAACAGCACCGCGCGAATTTGGCTCGCCTTGTCCTTGAGTGTGCAATAGACGTGTCCCGATCCGGGAGCACGGAGATTGGATAGCTCACCTTCCAACCAGATGTCGGAGAATTGTGCTTCGATTGAGGTGCGAAGCAGCCCCGTCAACTCCGAAACCGTTAAAATTCGATTCGGAGGAGCAACCTGAGAGAGGGAAGAAGGGGAACCGAGAGGACTCGTGGTGGGTCTCCTTTAATCGATGATGCGAATTCGTTCGATCGACAGCGCCTTCCCAAGACGCGCATCAAGTTCGAGCAACACCGCGCAAAAAACGGAGGGCCCCGAGGCCACTTCAAAACGCCGTGGCATCCCGGTCAGGAACTTTTCGATCGCCAACTCTTTCTTCACCCCGATTACGGAATGGAGCGGACCGGTCATCCCGATATCCGTCAAATATGCAGTCCCCTTTGGGAGAATCTGATCATCGGCCGTTTGCACATGCGTATGGGTACCCACCACGGCGACGACCTCTCCGTCCAGATAGTGCCCCATCGCCATTTTTTCTGATGAGGCCTCCGCATGCATATCAACAATCACGGCAGCCGTTCGTGTCTTCAGCGCGGCCAATTCTTTTTTGGCCACCTGGAACGGACAGTCCAAAGTCGGCATGTACGCCCGCCCCATCAGTTGGAGAACGCCGAGCTGCTCTCCGCCGGCCGACTCGACCACCACACTCCCATGACCCGGCACACCATCCGGATAGTTAGCTGGTCGAAGTAGGCATGGTTCTCGGGGAAAGTAGTCAAGAATTTCCTTTTTATCCCACGCATGATTCCCGGTCGTAATAACCGCGAGGCCGAGGTCGAACAACTCTTCTGCCAACTCCGGCGTGATGCCAAACCCGCCGGCCGCGTTCTCTCCATTTCCGATAACGATGTCGATTTGCCGCTGAGCCACCAGCCTGGGAACAGCCCTGGCCACCGCTCGGCGCCCAGGCTCTCCAAAGATATCGCCAATGAAGAGGACCTTCACTTGGCATACTCCACATACCGGCTCTCTCGAATCACGGTCACTCTGATCGTGCCGGGATAGGTCAGTTCCTGCTCAATCTTCTTCGCCAAGTCCCGAGACAGTTGGAACGACTCGGCATCGGTAATGTCTTCCTGTCGAACGATGACTCGAATTTCTCGGCCCGCTTGGATGGCATAGGCCTTCTGCACCCCTTTGATCGTCGTGGCAAGCAACTCCAGTTTTTCCAGCCGTTTCACGTAGGTCTCCAAGGCTTCCCGTCTAGCCCCAGGCCTGGCCGCGGACAACGCTTCAGCCGCAGCAACCAAAACCGATTCGGGACAGATCGGCTCCACTTGTTCGTGGTGCCCTGCAATGGCATTCACAATTTTCTCGCTCTCACCGTACTTCTTGGCAATCTCAGCACCCAGCATG
>JBGPVY010000004.1:0-27502 GCA_041491905.1 Nitrospiraceae bacterium
TGAATTCAAAGAACTCGGCGAGTCCGAGCAGGCCCTCTTGCCGATCGAAGAAGAGTCACTCGCAGGATGCTGAAAAGGGAGGTGGGGTAGCTGGGACGATCCCCGTGCTCGCGCAACGCGCGGCTTGAGAAAGCCCTCGTTGGACGCGCGCAGTTGGGATCATCCCAGCCACCCCTTATAAAGTGATAGTTCGCTGCGGCCTTGCTGGACGGACTTTTTGAGCATCCTGGGCATGGAAACGGGGCCACCTCACACTGACCTCATCTCGCTCCTGCACCCCGACAAGAACTGTCTTTCGTGACTGATCAAATCAACTTTGCCTCGACTTCAACGTCCAAAGAGGTAGAGTAGTGCAAAGTCAAGCACTGAGGTGGCCCGGATTTAACAGTGGGGCAGGGCGTGATGCATGCCGTACGAGAGCTCATTACGTATACTATCCAGCCTGTGGTAAGTTTTCACAATTCTCTAATGAACCATCTTCCTGTGGAGGGTTACTGAAGTAATGAGAAATGTGATGCGACGGCATGTACTGATAACGCTTTGCCTTCTGATAGCTAGCGGCACTGTAAACATCATAGGAAGTAATCTAATCCGCTATGTCTATCAAGTTGTTATGGCTCTAGGTCATCCTTCCCCAGAGCCTCTCTTGATTGTCATCGATTTTTTATCTGGAATGATAGGCTTCGGGCTTTTGATCCCACTTATTGTGCCCAAGGCTATTTCGATAATCGAACGTAGAGTTGGTTGGCCGACATGGGGTTCCTCTTGGGGTGCTGTTGTCGGTTTACTGAATTCACTCGTATTCGCCGCAATTCATCTCAGCATGGTGTCATTTGGACCGGAAGGATGGGAGAAGGTTAAAATTTCCTCAGACTATCTATTTACTAATGCTATTACCATGGGTGTACCGTCTGCTTTGATAGGAGCCGTGGTTGGAGGTGCCAGCGAAATTTTTTGGCGCAGATTTTCTAGCGGGGGGAGGAAAAGGTGTCAGCAACTGTCTTGATGGAGCGCGGACAAAATGGGGACAGGCATGAGTATTGACTTATTGAGTCGGTAAAGCAGCTCTGAACCTTCTTCTGGAAAGAAGGGAGGCGCTGTATGCGTGACAGTCTAGCCCGTTTCTTGCCCTTCTTTTTTCTTCGGTCATTCTGACCTGCCTCCCCGGAACCCTTCCCTGTCTTCCCACATCCTCTCCGAAACGGGGCCTGGGTCGCTCCTTGAATTGCGCGCGTCCAACGAGGGCCCTCTGATTCCTCGACTTCCCCAGAAGGAGTAGGCAGATTGTTCTTCACTGCGCGCATCGAACGACCGTCATTCATCTATATGATCCCTCCAAACTCGCTCGTTATCTCTTCAGGGATGGGGGCTGATTGATCTTCCACTGCGCGCGTCCAACGAGGGCCTTCCGAGGCCGCGCGTTGCGCGAGCACAGAAGATCATCAGACTCCATCCCCTCCTCTGTTCCGGGAGCACAGGACCAACGTGGGTGCCCTTCCAATCCTTTTTATCGTGCGCGTTCCGCGAGCAGGAGGACGGCCAGGCTACCCTTCCTCTCCTTATGAGGCCGCGCGTTGCCCGAGCACCAAGGGTGCTCAGGGCCCCGTTGACTCCCTTCAAGCCGCTTTGCTAGACTTGACAGTCCAATTCTAAGTCGTTGAAAGACCCCTTGTTTCTTCTAACGGGGCGGCTTTAGCAACAGGATGCATCACCACATGATTAAAGCCTGGCTGCTCAATGAGATGTTCGGGTGTGATCGAATGCATCTGACCATCGAAGGCACCCAGGGAGAATGGGGTGCCGGAGATTCGGTGGCAGAGGAAGAAGAGCTCCCGCAAGCGCCTCAAAACGTAGGAGCGAAGTCAGGCAATGGGCGTGTCACGATAACGTGGGATCCGGTTCCGGATGCCATGTACTACAATCTCTATTTCCAAACCACCAAGGGCGTGATGATCAAGTTCTCCGAACTCACGCGTCCGATTGCTTCCGCCGACGACTTCAAAGCCGTCATTGGGGTGAAAAAAGATAAAGGTACCTGTGTAGAAGGCGTCCAGAGTCCGTTTGTCCATGACGACCTGGCCAACGCGACCTGCTACCACTATGTCGTGACCGTGGTGACGCAGAAGGGGGAGAGTCTCGAGTCTCAAGAGGTCATGGCGATTCCCTCGCCCTATCTGTTGGCCATGAGCATCGGTCGGGAAGGCGTGGACGACGGGGAGTTCAGCTCGCCCACGGGGATCACGCTCGACAAGGACGGCAATATCTACGTGGCCGATACCGATAACCATTCGATTCAGAAGCTTGACAAGTCAGGGAAGTTTCTCGCGCGATGGGGCGGCGAGCCCTCTTCGCAGGAAGGGAGTTTCTACTATCCGCGTGGATTGGCAGTCGGGCCGAATGACGTGCTCTATGTCGCAGACAGCGGCAATAACCGCATGCAGAAATTCGATCTCGACGGCCATGTGATGCAGGCCTGGGGCAAGTTCGGGTTTGCGTGGCGCGGGGCCGATCTGGGCCGGTTCGATGTACCCTGGGGGCTGGCGACGGACGCAGAAGGGAATCTATACGTTTCCGACACGAGTAACGCACGCATTCAGAAGTTCACTTCTGACGGGCAGGCCCTGCTCAAGTGGGGCCGTGACGGGAGCTTCGACGGCGCCTTCTTCTTCCCTCGCGGCGTAGCCGTCGATTTTGTCGGCAATATCTTCGTAGCCGATGAAAGCAATAATCGCATTCAGAAGTTCGATGCCCGTGGGAGCTTCCTTGCCAAGTGGGGTCGAGAGGGGGCCGGCCCCGGCCAATTCAAGTCCCCCTGGGGGATTGCCTGCGATACGCTCGGCAACGTCTATGTCGTCGATACCGGAAACCATCGTATCCAAAAGTTCGACGGTAACGGGACTTTCCTCTGTGCCTGGGGGAACCGCGGACGAACAGAAGGGCAGCTGAATTTTCCCTACGGGATCGCGGTCGACAAAGAAGGCGCGGTGTATGTGGTCGACAGCGGCAATGGCCGCATTCTTAAGTATGTGCCGACGGACGAAGAACTCAATCGCGGGAAGGATGAGGCGTCAACCAGTCAGGTGCCGAGTGAGACTCCGCCGCCCCACAGCGTGGCGGTCAAAGCCGGCGATACGGAAGCCTTCCTGAGTTGGATAGAGGTACCTGGCGCCCAGTCCTATAACCTGTATTTCAATACCGTCCCGAAGCTCACGACCAAGACGGCGACGAAAATTGAAGGAGTGACGAATCCCTATGTACACACCGGTCTTTCGAACGATACCCCGTACCACTATGCCGTGACCGCAGTGTTCGAGACCGGCGCCGAAAGTGAGTTGTCGAGTGAAGTGACGGCCACGCCGGTGCTCATCGATATCACGGCGCCGCAAAATCCTTATGCCGTGATCAATCATGGCGCGTTCATGACGAATACGCCGGAAGTCATCGCCACGATTTCAGCGAACGATGTCGATACTGGAGTGGCGGCCTACTTTATCTCGGAGGCGCCTATGACCCCCATGGCAGGGACGCCGGGATGGGTTGATGTGACGCCGGCCACCAAGTTCGGCTCGACGATTCCGTTTATTTTGTCGCCGGGAGATGGGCAGAAGTCGATCTATGTCTGGTTTAAGGATGTGGGAGGGAACGTCTCCATCCCTGCGAGCACCACGATCTTGGTCAATACGTCGGGGTACCTGTGTGTGTCCCAATGGGGCCGTACGGGCCGTGGCGCATCATTGCTGCATGGCGGCGAGTTCATGGCCCCGGTGTACGGTCTCTGTGTCGATCAGCAAGGATCGCTGTTTGTGGTCGACAATGGCAACAACCGGGTTCAGAAATTCGACAATGCCGGGAACTTCATTATTCTCTGGGGGAATTTTGGTTCGGCCAATGCGAACTTCCATAACCCCACCGGGATTGCGTGCGATGGCAAGGGCGATGTCTGGGTGGTCGATACGAACAATCACCGCGTCCAGAAATTCGACGGGAAGCTCGGCGGCTATCTCATGAAATTCGGGTTGCGAGGAAACGGCGAGGGGCAATTCAACTCACCCTGGGGGATCGCGGTCGATCGGGTGCGTGGGTATGTCTATGTGGTCGACAGCGCCAACTTCCGCGTGCAGAAATTCGATATGAACGGGGAGTTCATCATGTCCTGGGGCAGCTTCGGGAACGGAGACGGCCAGTTCTACTTCCCGCGCGGCGTGGCGGTGGACCAGACGGATGGGTTTGTGTACGTCGTCGACATGGGTAATCACCGGATTCAGAAGTTCGACACCAGCACCAACGTGCTTCCACAGCTGCTGGCCAAGTGGGGAGGCAGTGCCGAACCGGGCCACGCAAGCAGCCCGCTCGCACAAGAGGCGGGTCAGTTGCGATCTCCCTGGGGCATTACGGTCGATGGAGCCGGCGATGTCTACGTATCGGACACCGGCAATCACCGTATTGAGAAGTTCGATAGAGAAGGTAATTTCATCACTCAGTGGGGTGGATTTGGGAACGGCAAAGGGCAGTTCAACTTCCCCTACGGCATCGCGGTCGACGTCAGAGGAAGTGTGTTTGTCGTCGATAGCGGAAACACCCGGGTCGAACAGTTCATGCCGGCTGACGAGGGGAGCGAACGGCTCCAGGATGACGCTGAGACAGCAGCAGAGCTGACGCCAGAATCTGAAAGTCTCAAGTCATAAAGTCGTCAAGTCTTAAGGTCTGAAAACTTTCAGGCTCTACCGACCTCGACTTTATGACATTCAGACTTTCAGACATTCGGACGTGATGACGAGATGACGGAGCGATAATGTTAGATAATGAACCACGCTTAGGACTGACTTACGATGACGTCGTGTTGGTTCCGGCCAAGTCTCAGGTCTTGCCGAGTGAAGTGGACATGCGCACGAGGCTTACTCGCCACATCAAGATCAACATTCCCATTATCAGTTCAGCCATGGATACTGTCACCGAGTCCCGTTTGGCCATCGCCGTAGCCCGCGAAGGCGGCCTCGGGATCATTCATCGAGTGTTGTCGCCGGCGGATCAGGCGACAGAAGTGGACCGGGTTAAGAAATCCGAGAGCGGCATGATTCTCGATCCTATCACAATTTCGCCCGATCAAACGATTCGCGATGCCCACGAGTTGATGGCGAAATACCGGATCTCCGGGATTCCCGTCACGAAAGACAAGAAATTGGTCGGTATTCTCACGAATCGCGATCTGCGGTTCGAAACCCGGATGGATTTGAAGGTCTCGCAAATCATGAAGCGAGACAAACTGATCACGGCGCCCGAAGGGACGAGCTTGGAAAAGGCTCGCGAGGTGTTGCACGAGCATCGGATCGAAAAGCTTCCGGTCGTCAACAAACATTTCGAGCTCAAAGGGCTTATTACCATCAAGGATATCGAAAAACGCATCATGTATCCCAACGCATGCAAGGACGGACATGGCCGGCTCTGTGTGGGTGCGGCTGTCGGTGTGGGGCCGGAGACGGAAGATCGCGTGGCGCGGCTCAAGAAGGTCGGGGTAGACGTGATCGTGGTCGATACCGCCCACGGGCATTCGCAAGCGGTGCTGGATACGGTCAAGATGATCAAGAAACGTCATCCGGATCTTGAATTGATAGCCGGGAATATTGCCACCGCCGAGGCGGCGAAGGACCTCCTTCGGGCCGGCGCCGATGCCGTGAAGGTGGGTGTGGGGCCTGGCTCAATTTGTACGACCCGTGTCGTGTCCGGAGCCGGGATGCCGCAGCTGACAGCGATTGCCGATTGCGCAAAAGTTCTTGCGGGCAACGGGGTCCCGATCATTGCAGACGGCGGGATCAAGCATTCTGGCGATATCACGAAGGCCTTGGCAGCGGGCGCCTCCTCGGTGATGCTCGGCGGACTCTTGGCAGGCACGGAAGAATCGCCGGGGGAAACCGAATTGTACCAAGCCAGGACATACAAGGTGTATCGCGGCATGGGCTCGATCGGCGCGATGGAACGCGGAGGAGGAGATCGGTACGGGCAAGGCGGGCGTCCGGTGCAGAAGCTGGTCCCGGAGGGTATTGAAGGGCGCGTCCCCTACAAGGGAAAACTCTCGGCCGTCATCTACCAATTGATCGGCGGAGTGAAGTCCGGCATGGGCTATTGCGGGTGCAAGACGATCTCGGACTTACAGCAGAAGGCCACGTTTATTCGGCAGACGGTCGCAGGTCTCCGCGAAAGTCACGTGCACGATGTGATTATCACGAAGGAAGCGCCGAATTATCGGATGGATTGGGAATAGCGCGTGAAACGTGAAAGGTAAAACGTGAAGTGTTGTTTCGTACTTCCTTCATCTCCCTCGTTTAACGTCTAACGTTTCACGTCTCACGCCTCCATGGAACTCTGGCACAATAGAATCCTGGTCCTCGATTTCGGGTCACAATACACCCAACTGATTGCACGCCGGATTCGCGAAGCCCAAGTCTACTCGCAAATTCTTCCCTGCACCGTTCCCTTGGCGACCATTCTCGCTTATCGCCCGCAAGGCATCGTGCTGTCGGGTGGCCCCTCCAGCGTGTATGAGAAGAAGGCACCGAGCGTTCCCAAGGAACTCTTCGACCAAGGGATCCCCATTCTCGGTATTTGTTACGGGATGCAGCTCGTGACGCATCTCTCGGGCGGGGAGGTGGCCAAATCCAAGCACCGGGAGTACGGCCGGGCCGATCTCACGATCGACGACCACAGCAATCTCTTCAAGGGCATCGGCACAAACGGTACGACCGTCGTCTGGATGTCGCATGGAGACCGTATTGAACGGATGCCGCCGGGTTTCCGATCCATCGCGCATACCGGCAATTCACCAATTGCTGCCATGAAGCGCGACGATCACAAGCGCCGGATCTATTGCCTCCAGTTTCATCCGGAAGTGGTTCATACGCCGGAAGGGACGACGCTGCTCCGTAATTTCGTCTACGACATCTGCGGTTGTCAGCCGACCTGGACGATGCAGTCGTATGCGGATACGGCGGTGCAGCAGATTCAAGAGCAAGTCGGCAAGGAGCGGGTGATTTGTGCCTTGAGCGGGGGCGTGGATTCGTCCGTGGCTGCCGCGTTGACCCATCGGGCCATCGGCGACCAGCTGACCTGTATTTTCGTAGACAACGGCGTCCTGCGGGCAGGTGAGCGTGATCAGGTGGAGAAGACCTTTGCCTCGCAGATGCACCTCAATATGCGTATTCTCGATCGGACCAATCAGTTTCTGGCCGGCCTCAGAAATGTGACAAATCCTGAACGGAAGCGGAAGAGTATTGGCCGGCAGTTCATTAAGAATTTCGAAGAGGAATCCAAGAAGCTCAAGGGCATCAAATATCTTGTCCAAGGCACCCTATATCCAGACGTAATTGAAAGTGTGAGTTTCAAGGGCCCGTCGGCCACCATCAAGACGCATCATAACGTCGGTGGGTTGCCGGCGCGTATGAAGATGAAGCTCATTGAACCGCTGCGGGAACTCTTTAAGGATGAAGTCCGTGTGCTGGGGAAGGAATTGGGTCTGCCGGATGAGATCATCTGGCGTCAACCGTTTCCAGGTCCTGGACTGGCGATCCGCGTGTTGGGGTCGGTGACGAAAGAGCGGTTGATGATCTTGCGTGCCGCGGAAATGATCGTCGATCAGGAGATCAGAGCGGCAGGGCTCTATAACGATATTTGGCAAGCCTTCGCCGTGTTGCTGCCGATTCGCACGGTCGGAGTGATGGGCGATCAGCGGACGTATGAGTATGTGGTTGCCATCCGTGCGGTCACGAGCTTGGATGGCATGACGGCCGATTGGGCCAAGATTCCGAATGATGTGCTGGGAAAGATGTCGAACCGGATCATCAATGAAGTGAAGGGCGTGAACCGGGTGGTGTACGACATCAGCTCGAAGCCTCCGGCCACGATTGAATGGGAATAGAGGGGAGTGGCTCGGCTGGCTCCCGTGCTCGCAGAACGCGCACGATGAAGCAGTGCTCGTTCGATGCGCGCAATAGGACCCAGCCAAGCCACTCCCCGAGGAAGGATGTAACGGAGAAGCATGGAAGTTAGATTGCAAAAGGTTATTGCCGGAACCGGATTGGCCTCGCGGCGTAAGGCAGAAGTCTTGATCGCTTCCGGGCGCGTGACCGTCAACGGCAAAGTTGTGACGGAACTCGGCACCAAGGTTGATCCGGATCGCGTCCACATCAAGGTGGACGGCAAGCACCTGAGTTCCACCCAACCGTATGTCTATCTGTTGCTGAATAAGCCGAAGAACGTGATGTCGACGTTGAATGATCCGGGAGGCAGGCCGACGGTGAAGGACTATCTTCGCGGGATCTCGGTGCGGGTGTTTCCCGTCGGTCGTTTGGACTTCGACAGCGAAGGGTTGATGCTCCTGACCAATCACGGCGACTTGGCTCAGACGCTGCTCCATCCCCGCTACCATGTGCCGAAGACGTATCTCATCAAGGTCAAGCAGGTGGTGACGGATGAACATATCCGGCAGTTAGAACAGGGTGTGCAACTGGAAGATGGCCTGACCAGTCCGGCTATCGTCAAGAAGGTCAAAAAGGCCAAGCAGAACTCTTGGCTCGAAATGACGATCCGCGAAGGGCGTCAGCACCAAGTGAAACGTATGTTGGAAGCGGTCGGTCACCCGGTCTTGAAGCTGACGCGGATTAAGATGGGTCCGCTCTCGTTGGGCGATCTGGAGTCCGGCGAGTTCAGGTACCTGACCGACCGTGAAGCGAACGCGTTGCGCGAACTTGCTGAACAGAAGCTGGCCTCAGCAGAGGATACAGAGAAGCAGGCTCCACGTCCAAAGAGGCCGGTCAGTCGGGTCGGATGGGCCCGTTCCAAGAAAGCGAAAGTGGCATGAAGGTCAGAACTCATCGGTGCGGGGAGCTCACCAAAGCCGCTGTCGGGCAGACTGTCGTCCTGAACGGCTGGGTCCAACGGCGGCGCGACCACGGCATGGTCATGTTCATCGATCTGCGCGATCGAACCGGGATCACGCAGGTGGTGTTTAACGCCGAGCGTAATGCAGCGGTGCATCAAGCCTCCCACGCCTTGCGGAGCGAGTGTGTCGTGTCGGTGACGGGCCAAGTGATGGCCCGTCCTGAAGAGTCTAAGAATCCCAACCTGCCCACGGGCGAGA
This sequence comes from Nitrospiraceae bacterium, assembly GCA_041491905.1. GTDB lineage: Bacteria > Nitrospirota > Nitrospiria > Nitrospirales > Nitrospiraceae > Palsa-1315. The sequence continues at coordinate 9,131 of JBGPVY010000004.1, forward strand.
TCGAAATTTTCGTGGATGCCGTCGAGATTCTGAATGAGTCGAAGACGCCGCCGTTCGTGATCGAAGACGATGCCGAAGTGACGGAGTCGATCCGGCTGAAGTACCGCTACCTGGATCTTCGGCGTCCAAAGATGCAGCGGCTCTTGAGCCTCCGACATGACATCATGCAGGCCGTCCGTGGATTTCTGAATGCGGAACGCTTCCTTGAAGTGGAAACGCCGATTTTGACCAAAAGCACGCCGGAAGGCGCGCGGGACTATTTGGTGCCGAGCCGAGTGAACCCCGGTCAATTCTACGCGCTTCCTCAGTCGCCGCAGCTCTTCAAGCAGGTACTCATGGTGAGTGGAGTCGATCGCTACTATCAGATCGCGCGCTGCTTCCGCGACGAGGATCTGCGCAATGACCGGCAGCCGGAATTTACACAGATCGACGCGGAACTGTCCTTTGCCGACCGCGAGCAAGTCATGAGGTTGATGGAGCAGATGATCGTCACGGTGTTTCGTGAGGCGGGCGGTGTCCAACTGCCGACTCCATTCCCGCGCATGACCTATGCCGAGGCGATGGGCCGCTACGGGTCGGACAAGCCGGACCTGCGCTTCGACATGCCGCTGCATGACGTCACCGCCTTTGCGATGGCGAGCGAATTCAAGGTATTCAGGGAGGCGGCGACCAAAGGCGGGATCGTGAAGGCGCTGATCGTGAAGGGTGGAGCGGCCACGCCGCGAAGCCGGATCGATTCGCTCGGTGAGATGGCCAAGAGTTTTGGCGCGAAGGGGCTCGCTTGGCTCAAGATCACGGCAGAGGGACAGCTTGAGTCTGTGATCGCCAAGTTCCTGGATGCGAAGGCTTTCGCGGCGGCCCTTCCCGACGCCAAGCCAGGCGATTTAGTCTTCTTCGGTGCCGACAAGGCCGCCATTGTCCACGACGTGCTGGGCCGCATCAGGCTATTGCTGGGTGAAGAGCTGAAGCTGATCGATACTACTGCCTGGAAACCGCTGTGGGTCGTTGAGTTTCCCTTGCTGGACTATTCGCCGGAAGAGAAGCGGTACATCTTCATGCACAATCCTTTTGCCGCGCCGATGGACGAGGATGTAGCGTTCCTGGACTCGGAGCCGCTCAAAGTACGGGCGAAGGCCTATGATATGGTGTTGAACGGAAGCGAAATCGGTGGTGGGAGTATCCGGAACCATCGGAGCGATATCCAGCTGCGTATTCTCGACTTGCTCGGCATCAACAAGGATCAAGCGCAGGCGAAGTTCGGTTTCTTGCTCGACGCGCTCGACTATGGGGCGCCTCCGCACGGCGGGATTGCCTTCGGGCTCGATCGGCTCATCATGCTATTGGGTGAGGTTGACTCGATCCGCGACGTGATCGCGTTCCCCAAAACGCAACGGGCACAGTGTCCGCTGACCGATGCGCCGTCTGCCGTCAGTGCCGATCAGTTAAAGGAATTGCGCATCAAGCTCGATCTCGTCGAGTAGGGAGGAGTCACCGCCCTATGGCAGGCAATTCGTTTGGTCGCATATTCACCGTCACGTCATTCGGCGAGAGCCACGGGCCTGCTATTGGTTGTGTCGTGGATGGCTGTCCTCCCGGCATGGCCCTCTCTGTCGATGACATTCAGCACGACCTCGATCGGCGCAAGCCAGGCACGTCGCGCCACGTGACGCAACGGCAAGAATCCGATACCGTCGAAATCCTCTCCGGTGTCTTTGAAGGCAAGACCACCGGCACACCCATCGCGCTGCTTATTCGGAACGAAGACGCCCGCAGCAGGGATTACGGCAATCTGATTGACACCTTTCGTCCCGGTCACGCGGACTACACCTATTGGCAGAAGTATGGGATTCGCGATCATCGCGGTGGCGGGCGCGCGTCTGCGCGAGAGACGGCGGTGCGAGTGGCGGCAGCGGCGATTGCGAAGAAATGGCTCAGGGAGAAGTACGGTGTCGTGATTCGTGGCTACCTGAGTCAGCTTGGCCCGCTTGAGGCGCCGTTTAAGAGTTGGGGTGAGGTCAGCAAAAATCCATTCTTCTCCGCAAGCTCAGAGGTTGTGCCGAAGCTTGAATCGTTCATGGATGAGCTGCGCAAAGCAGGTGACTCAGTGGGGGCCAAGATCACTACGGTTGCCGAGTCAGTGCCGGTAGGGTGGGGTGGACCGGTCTATGCGAAGCTCGATGCCGATTTGGCCGGCGCTATGATGAGCATCAATGCAGTGAAGGCCGTCGAGATCGGATCGGGTTTCAGTTCTGTGACGCAGCGTGGGTCAGAGCATGGGGACGAGCTGACCCCGGATGGCTTTGTGACCAATCATGCCGGCGGAATTCTTGGCGGTATTTCAACCGGGCAGGATATCGTCGTCACGATCGGGATTAAGCCGACTTCGAGCATCCGTGTGGCCCGCCGGTCCATTGATAAGCAAGGCAAGCCGGTTACCGTCGAGACGAACGGCCGTCACGATCCCTGCGTCGGCATCAGAGCGACGCCGATCGCCGAAGCTATGATGGCGCTGGTGCTCATGGACCATGCCTTGCTGCACCGCGCACAGAACGCCGATGTGACGACGAAGACTCCGAAGATTTCCGGCTCGCTGAAAAAGCGGGCGGCCTCAGGAACACAGAAACCTACCGCGAAGATCAATCCTGACCCAGACGAAGCTTAGCGCTTCTCCTGCGTATGGCTTCCCCCTCCTACGAAGGTCCCATCCTTGAAATCGAGAAGGCCACCGTCTATCGGGGCGACACTTGCGTGTTTGAAGACCTTTCTTTCACACTTGAAGAAGGGGAGCACACCGCCATCCTTGGTCCGAACGGATCAGGCAAATCGACCCTGTTGAAGTTGCTGGCGGGCGAAGTCCATCCGGTCCCGAATGACGCGACGAATATCCGGTTGTTCGGCGAAGAGCAGTGGAATGTGTGGGACGTCCGCAAGCGTTTAGGGATGGTGTCCCATGATCTTCAACATCAGTATATGGACCAAGTGACCGGGCTGAAAGTGATTCTGTCCGGGTTCTATGCCAGCATCGGAATCTATGGGCATCAAGATTTTAGTTACGCGCAGCTTGCCCGGGCAGACGACATGTTGCAGGAGATGGGTGTGGGTTCGTTGAAGGATCGACGGTTTGGAGAGATGTCGACGGGAGAGCAGCGGCGATGCCTCCTCGGCCGCGCGTTAGTGCATGAGCCGGCGGCGCTCGTGCTCGATGAACCGACGAGCGGACTTGATCTGACGGCGACGTTTCACTATCTGGATCTCGTTCGCGCCCATATACGGAAAGGGAAAACGCTGTTGCTGGTGACACACCACATTCACGAAATTCCGCCGGACGTCAAGCGTGTCGTGCTCTTGCAGCAAGGAAAGATTCTTCAGGATGGGGAGAAACGCGTTGTCCTCACAGAAGCCAACCTCAGTCGGTTGTTCGACTGCCCGGTGGCATTGGCTCAAGCCAATGGGTGGTATCAAGCGCTCCCCGGGCACAGCACACTGAGCTGACTTCGTTCATCCTCCGCCCAACCCAACATGAAACGTCAGGTCTACGTCGATTCGGCGCACTTTGACTGAGACCTCTTGGAAAATGATACTTGTGAGTTTCCGGGCTCCCTCAGTCGTCCGTACACACGCGGCCTGGTTGTTACCGCTTCCGAAATCCGAAAAACATTCCGACGGCTCCTGCTCCCGTTGACGGGAGATAGCCAGAGAGGATTTGTTTGAGTCCTTCAGCTCCCCGATGTCCGGCCGCGATGGCGTGACTGAGTTGCGTTTCCACTGCCGTCCAATCTAGATCGATCCAGCCGGTATCTTCCAATACGGCGATGCAGGTCAGCAACACGCCGGTGATCAGCGCGGCCATTTTCAGAAATCGCCGGAACGCCCAGCCAAAGAAGAATCCGCCCAGATAGCTGCCACCGATGCCTACCAGAGCAGGCGATGAGAGATCAGCAACCCATGAGGTGAGGCCTCCGACAGTCGCCACCGCAGCGGCGATGACGGATTTTGCATTCCAGGGCACATCGGCCAGTAAGGTTGCGCAGATGCCCTGTGCGGAGGAGGTTTCCGGCTGGTCCTGCTCATGATCCATGTAGCGGCTAGAGTTGATGGCTCGAGAAGGTGTCGCAGGCCTTGGGATCTCCGGTCTCCATCCCTTTGCGGAGCCAGGTCATGCGTTGCTCAGACGATCCATGAGTCCAACTTTCCGGCCTGGTATAGCCGCGTGACATTTTCTGGAGTTGATCATCACCGATAGCCGCGGCCGCACGCAGCCCTTCTTCGAAGTCGCCTGGCTCGATCAGGTTACGCTCACGCTTGGCGTGGTGGCCCCAGACGCCGGCGAAACAATCGGCCTGCAGTTCCATTCGCACTGACAAGGCATTCCTATCTCGTTCAGAGGCCTGGTGCTGGAGGCGCGTCACCTTCTCTGCAGTGCCCATGAGATTTTGCACGTGGTGGCCGACTTCATGCGCAATCACGTAGGCCTGGGCAAAGTCGCCGGAGGCGCCAAGTCGCTGTGACATTGCGTTGAAGAAGGACAAGTCGAGATAGACTTTGTGATCGCCGGGGCAATAGAAAGGCCCGACGGCCGAGGAGGTGGTGCCGCAGGCCGACTGCACCGCGCCGGAAAAGAGAACCAGGCGAGGATCTTCATACCGCTGTCCAAGAAGAGCTTTCCAGGTGGTTTCCGTGTCAGCGAGGACAACCGCGGCGAATTTCCCCAGTTGGTCGTTGGGCGATCCGGTTGGTGCGGGCTCGGAGGGTGACGAAGATTCCGTCATACTCTGCCCGCCGCTGAGCATGTTGATGAGGGTCAAGGGATTGATGCCAGTGAAATAGCTGACAGCGAGTACAAGGACGATGCCGCCCAGCCCCAGCCCCCCCACGCCTCCGATCCTGGCCGGGCCCATACCTCGACGATCTTCGACATTGCCGCTTTCCCGTTGTCCTTCCCAGCGCATGAGGACCTCCTTTCTAACTAGCAATTATGGCAAGAAGACCGGCAGTGGTCTGGTCAAAATTGCTCAGGTGGCAAGGAGCCGTTGCGAGGGTGACGACGCAGACCGTGCAGGTCATGCAGCTGGCCGGGGCGGAATTCTTTGACGCGGTGGTCAGGATTGATCATGTGAGCGCAGTGCTACCCTGGGCGCTGACTGATGCGGAGGTGCTTACCGTAGGGTGAGCACCTCCGGAGGACTGATGGCTACTTCGATGCAGCCGTACTGGTCTCGACTTGGCCGGCAATTTCTTTGAGGTCCTTCGGGTACAGCACGATCTCAATTCGACGGTTGGACGATCGCCCCTCTTCGGAGTCGTTCGAGGCGAGGGGATGAGTGTCCGCGTAGCCGACTGCGGACAGGTACTGGCGGTCCACACCGCCCTGATCGATCAGGTAGCGCACTACGGTTGTGGCGCGAGCCGTCGAAAGTTCCCAGTTTGTCTTGAAGCGATCTTGTAACTTCGAGCTGATGGGCACATTGTCGGTGTGGCCTTCGATCCGAATTTGTTTGTCTGAGATCTTGTTGAGCACGTCACCGACCTGTTTCAGGACTTTCACGCCGGCCGGTTTCACTTGGGCCTGCCCGGAATCAAACAGGACGCGATCCACCATGTTGATCGTTAGGCGGTCGCGCACCTGTTGAATGGTGATATTGCCCTTGGAAATTTCGTCTTGCAGCGATTTGGACAGTTCTTCCTGTGTGCGAGTCAGCCGTTTGATCTCTTCTTCTTTTGCCAGCCGTTCTTGCTCTAACGTTGCTGCAAGTTGTGATTGTTCCTGCCGAAGTTGCTCGCGTTCCTTCGCGATGCGTGCGGCGTTCGCCTCAAGCTCAGAAGCCTGTATCTGTAGCTTGGCGATTTCTTCCTGCGCCGAGGCACTTCCGCTTGCAAGCTTTCGTTCGAGATCAGTGATTTGACCACGCACATTGCCCAGTTCACTGTTCAGTTGCCCTTTCTCCTTCTCCAGGCCGTCCAGGCGGGACTGCAACTCTGTAGCCTGCTTTTCGGCGGCTTTTCGCTGAGCGGCTTCCTGGTCCAGATTTTGTTGTAGCCCAGCCAATTGTTGCTGCAGCTGGGCGGATGTTTTCTTTTCAGCCTCAAGTTCGGTGAGCGTCTTCGTGTGGGTTCCCGAGCTTACGCATCCCACCACCGCCACGGCACACAGTATGGCCAATGCGGGGGCCCTGAGTGACATGGTTCGATCAATTAAAATTCGTCGCATAGTCTCCTCCTTGAATGATGGCGAACAGCATATCGCGAAGGGAAGCAAGCTCAATGCCCAATGACTCGGAAACGCATGTGAAGAGAATGGCTCATTTCTCATGGAACTGAAGGAGCAATTGTCGCCTCGTGTGTGAGGGAAAGCAAGGGGGGTGGAGCATGGAGCCACAATCACTGTAGGGTCTACCCTACAGACTCTGAGTACTGTTGCTGTGATCTGACGTGAAGCCAGCCGGCTGACTCAAGGGGAAGAGGAGACCGGTTGTCAGACGAATGCATCGCAACGGAGCCGGCGGGGCGCAGCCTCTGCTGCGCCCCGAAGCAGGGCTTATTTTCCACCCATGTCCTTCTTCTCGTCCTTCTTCTTCTGATCGTCGTCCGCTTTGCCGCTGGTCATGTCCTTCTTCTCTTTCTGCTCGGCAGGGGCTGGTTCGCCGGCGAAAGACACCGCCGTACCGAGGCCAAACGTGAGAAACGCTGCGAGTGCGATGAAACTTGCATAGCGAGTCATGGGAACCTCCTTAAGATTGGTGAGTTGATGAAACTGAGCCACCGCAACACGCGATGCTATGGTTCCAGAAAACACTCTGTGATACTGGTGAGAGTGACGAGGCTCTCTGGTTATGGTGCAGAGCAAGGCAGATGCCTAACGTTTTGATTGGGGGAAATCCACCAGGGCCGAAGTCGAAAAGGCGCGAAGGTGTTCCATTCTCAACAGCTTATGGAGAGACTTCTTGCAACGACGAAGAACAGAATTACGGGAAGGGCAGTGAAATTCTGTAGGCGAGAGCCTGCGCAGCGATCTCTACTTCGTCGTGGGGTTGGTGTATGAGATATAGTGTTTCCATGCGAGGACGACATCTTTTCTTTGGCTGGTTAGTTGCAGGTATCCTGCTCTCAGCCTGCTCCTCTCAACGAATCGTTCCCGAGTCGATGGAACCACTCGTTGATAGAACGGTCTCATTTCGAGACGTGCTGGCCTCGCCGGAGTCCTACCGTGGACGTGTGCTCGTGCTTGGCGGTGAGGTGCTGAAAGCGAAACGACTCCAAGACAGCACGCAAATCGAACTCTTGCAACTTCCGCTTGAAGACGGAGAGGAGCCGAGCTTCGATCGTCAACAATCACAGGGACGGTTCCTTGCGTTGCAGCAGGAGTTTCTGGACCCGGCCACGGTGGTCGAAGGAACGCGGGTGACGATTGTCGGGGAAGTCTCTGGGGCGAAGACCAATCGCCTCGACGACGTGGAGTATCGATATCCCACGCTGGTCGTGAAACATCTCCACATCTGGCCGGTTCAATCTTTTGGCCAACGGCAACCGGGATTCTCCATCGGGGTCTTCGGCGGTATGGGAGTCGGCGGTGGAACTCGTCGTGGTGGTGGATTCGGAATCGGGTTCTGATCGGTTTCTTGGTGGGGCCTCATGCCTTAACAGGCTGGGGAAAAACTATTGTGGCACGGTCGCAGCGAGTGAAAGTAGGCTGAGGTCAAGGTTGAGCGAAGATCAGACTTTTTTCTCGGCCTTGACCTGAACTTTAACCTCAACCTTCCAGAAAGCCGGCGGACTTTTTCAGTATTCTGCTAAGTTGTCGCGGTGCAGGAGTATCACATGAAAAGGATGGGGGACAGTGTGGGCAAGTCGAATGCCGGCCGAGGAAGCGGGAGGATCAGGATGTGGCCTTAGGAACAATGATGCCGGGTGTGTAAACCGGCTTTATGCGAAGGAGGTATATACCTGCGGCAGTGCACCAAATCGCGATGCCTATTCCGAGAAGCCCAAGACGCCCCCCAATACCGCCCGCGAATTCAAGCGTACTGTAGTGCCCCAACATCAACATGGCGGCCAGGATGGCTAACCAACGGGCGGCAGACCGATGCGTCTCATAAAGCGCGCAGGGCAGGAAGAGCATCCCAGGAAGAAGCATGACAAAGTGGTGCCCCCAAGAGATTGACGAGAGAAGAAGTGCCATCGCACACGCAAGGCCGAATACTGCCACCTGACCAACACCCTCCGTCTCCCAATGCCACCGAACGGCTACAACGATCAACAGTAGAGCAAGCAATACGTGTGGAACCACAAGGATCGTTCTGACAATCGGTGCATCCATCGGGAATTGCATCGATGGCACTGTCGGGAGGCCGGTGCCTCGATCATCCGGCCCTCCAGTGAATGTGTAGGCAAACCAGTTGCCGAGTCGATACACGGCATTGTCGAGGTTTTGGTTGCGCACACTGTGAGGGTCGAAATTCTGCGTCTGGCCGAGACGCTCGTTAGTCGCAACACCTGTGTACCATGTTCCCAAATGGCGGATGTTGTCTTCCCAGCCGATCAGGATGGTTGGTAGCAACAGCACGAAGAGGATCATTCCGACCGTCAAACCACTCAAGCAATGCAAAAAGCGTCGAAGGGCAATCGGAGAGCGTTCCGTACGCATCGCTGCGATGAACTGCTGAAGCAGTAGAATTGAGACCGGCAGGGCAGGCGTGACCTTCATCACTACTGGAAGTGCAAGAAGTGTCCCTCCCCAGAACCACCAGAATGAACCCTGCGTTTCAGAAATGATCCGAAATCCAAGAAGCAGCGGCAACAGCACGGCGATCCCCACCTGCCCTCGTTGTAGGGTATCAAGGAAAGGGAAGAGGACTGCCACTACTGTGGCCACCACAATCAAGCTGGGGAGAGTGCGACGGTCAGACGGTTGCGTGTCCTCAGACGCTTTTTGGATCCGTTGCACGATCTTCCGACATTCGGAGAGACAGCCGCCAATCATGAGCAGGCTCAACAGGAACCATGTGATTCCCTGCCAACCTGTGGGAAGCACATGAAGAGGGGCAACGAGGAGAGCAAAAAGTGGCGGATAGAGGTAGTGCCAGCCTCGGGGGTTCGTGACAGAGTAGGGGTCGCGGCCGTCGAAGAACGCAGCGCCCGCCTCAGTGTAGACGGTAAAATCAGTTCGATGTGCGCCGATGTTGTGAGGATCAAGGTCGGCACGTCGTCGTACATCAGTGAATCCCCAGACGAGCAGGATGGCAACAACGATAATCCAGACCCAGCGACCCCAGCGAGTCCCGATGCGCATTACTCCTTTCTGACAGCTACACCTTGTGGAGTGTTTCCGCCCTCTGCTGCAACCGCAACCTCCAGGGAAGGACTAAGGCCTCTCCGACGACGCGCCCGCTCATTTTCGAGACACCTTGTGCCCGTTCAACAAAGGTAATGGGCACCTCGTAAATGGAGAACCCGTGTTTCCATCCCCTCCAGCTCATCTCGATCTGAAACGCGTAATTTTCGGCTTCTACGGCGTCTAAATCAATCGACTCAAGCACCTTGCGCCGCCAGCACTTCAGACCCCCCGTCAAGTCACATTGCGGGACCCCTAGTATCATCCTTGCGTAGAGATTACCGACGCGCGACAGGAGGAACCGCCTGAATGGCCAATTGGACACAGTACCTCCTGGTATCCAGCGAGAACCGACCACGATATCCGCAACACCCCGGCAGGCTGCTTCTAACACGTTCCTGAGATCGACGGGTCGATGGGAGAAATCGGCATCCATCTGGCAGATGAATTCCGCCCCTGTCGTACGCAGTACGGTCTGAAAGGCTTGTTTGTAGGCTGAGCCAAGGCCAAGTTTCCCCGGGCGATGGATGACGTCCATTCGTCCCAAGGAAGCTACGAGCCGATCAGCTTCCATTCCGGTACCATCCGACGAAGCGTCATCAACCACCAGGAGACGGATCGAAGGGGAGATCGCCAGAACCTCCGGTACGAGGCGGGAAAGATTCGCGATCTCATTATAGGTCGGGATGACTACAACGGTAGGAGGAAGCGCAATCCCTTGCATAACAGCGTCACGCTAACCATTGCCGAGCTTCAGCCATTATGCAGGGGTAACCAACTTCGTTTCCCCGTCAAGGAGAGCCATCTGAACGCACTCAAAGGAGTGAGTGCCGCGGTGGGGTTGAAAAGTCAGTGCATGCATAGGGAAAAATGAAGGTAAAAGGAAGAACGATCTCAGCGACCACACCTACTGCCATTCCTAATCACTTAATAGTATGTAACGAATTGACGACTGATTTCAACTGGTGTTGGTGTATGGTGGTGGACCCGCACCTCCTTCGCCTCGTCACGAACAGCCATGTCGGACAGGCTCCTAGTCGATAAATCCGGAAGCATCCCTGAGACTTGTTCTGGAGTTTCCCTGAAAAGCTCCAGACACCCTATTCCCCCCCGCGCTATAACCGGTCCCACGAGATCATGAGTTAACGGTTCTTGACGAACTGGCCGACAATGCCGATGCCGATGCCGAGGAAGAGATAGCCGGCGATCACGTTCAACATGACGATGGCCTGGGCGATTGGATGTGTCGGTTGGTACTCGACCAACGCGAGCGAGGACGTGACATTGATCGCGTAATAGAGGCCGGACCAGAAGGGAATCCAGGCAGACGGATTGGTATTGCTCATTGGTTGCAGCCACTGCACGCGGAAAAAGACTTCGTAGAGCAGGCTGAATAGCATGATCGTCCCCAGAATCCACGCGGTCCACCGAGGAATACTGGTGCCGTAGTTACTTGTCGTTTTCCAAGCCAAGAGGGCCAGGGGATGCTTCCCCTGCATCTTGGCCCAGGCGACCCTCGCATCGCGTTCTTTGAGATAGGCGGATTCAGACTCGTCCAGTTCGCCCGCCTCTGCGAAACAATGGTTCGCTCTCGAGTAGGCACGGACGGCGGCATGTTGAAGATGCTGTTGCGTGGAGCCGGCAGCTTCAGCACGCGCGGCCTGTTCGGCCCACGCGCCTGCTTGTAAGAAGGCGCGTGCCGCATGAATAAATTGGTCCAATTGCTGCAGTTGGCGGCCGGCCTGATGGTACGCGTGGGCGGATTTTGCCGGGTCGTGGGTTTCGAGAAAATGCGCGGCGGCCAAGTAATAGCAGGCGGCGTGCAGCAGGTTCACACGCGAATCCTGTTGTGCGAGCGTGTCGGCCTTCTGCAGGACTTCATCGGCGGACTGTGTCGTGGCTATCTCGCTCTCGCCCTGTCGGTAATAGCCTTGAGCAATCGGATCTGAAAAGGTCTGCTCGGTCATTCCACGCCTCCGGGCGTGGCCATGTTACCCCAAGGTGAGGTCAGCAAGAAAGTGCCCTTGTCCCGTGCGAACCGTCCGCGCGCGCTTCGAAAGGTGTTCGGTGACTTTGCGCTGAAGGACGGTGTGCTAGCTCGTGGTGGGATGAAAAGAAACACACGCTAGTGAAGGCACTCCTTGCTAATCAGGCCGCCCTTCGTTTGACATCGGAAAGTGTTCCTGACATCTTCTCCGTCCACAACGCGATGCTTTCCATACCGACAGAGCTCAAGGGGTATGAACAGATCGCGCGCTGTAAGAAAAGGAGGCCGCCACAATTCCCGGTATGTGACCGGGATGTCTGTGGCGGTTCAAGACCTAATCGATGACTGACGCAGATTTCATACGGCTCGCGATTCAAGTGGCCTGGCAGGGAGTCGAAAAGGGTGAAATGCCCTTCGGAGCCTGCATCGTGAGAAAAAGACAGGTTATCTCGGTGGCGCATAATAGCTCGAAGGCCAACATGGACACCACTGCCCATGCCGAAATACAGGCGATACGGGATGCCAGTCAGCGCCTAAAAACGCTGGAGCTGAGCGGGTATGCTATCTATTCCACCTGTGAGCCCTGTCCGATGTGCTTCACGGCCTGTGTCTGGGCCAAGGTGGGGAGGATTGTATACGCCTGCCGGATCGAGGATGCCGAGAGGGTTGGCATCCGGCAAGTTCCCATCTCGTCCGCTCGCATGAACCAACTGGGGCAGAGCGGTGTGGAAGTGGTAGGGGATGTCCTTCGTGAGGAAAGTCTGAAACTCTTCGAGGCCTGGCGCCGAGGCGAGACGCGTCCAAGTAAATAAGTGTGTCTCGAGCAGGTCCTTGTCGGGGAAAAGGAGGAGTGATCATGGCGAACCAGCAAGTCACCGTCGTCGTTCGACTCAAGGCAAAGGCTGGGAAAGAAGCACAGGTCCGGCAGGAGTTGTTCAACTTTCTTACCCTTACCCCGACGCGCGCCGAACAGGGTTGCCTCAATTTCGATATGCATGAGGCCCCGAACGATCCGTCACTGTTCTTATTCCATGAGAATTGGACGCCGAGAACGACCTCAAACGGCATTTCGAAACTCCGCATATCAAGCGCTGGGTCGAACTCACCGAAACGTTGCTCGCCGAGCCGCTTGAGCTGACCAAATGGCGCAAGGTCGGTTAGTCGCACGACTCGTTCATACGACTCGACCGCCACTATCTGGCTGGCAAGTCGATCTTCCTCGTGAGCAGTATATCCTGCTGACTATCATGCCGGGGCATTGCGATGCGGTGGTCAACCAGCGCGCGCTTTAGAAGGTATTCAGCGCCTTCGCCATGCACTCTGGCGTCCCATCTCGCGGTGGTATAAAACGAAGCAAGCGGTGGGGGAGAAGCCCCACACCGGTGAGCCCCTGGCCGATTCAGATCTTTGCGTAGCTCGTTCATCAACGCGGGCGACGGCGGTGTCTTTGGGGCTGATCGAGTGCTTGGCCCCAATGGGACAAAAACTTGGTGATGAAGGTATGTTCCTGATCTGGCTCCACGGCTAACGGGGCCAGTGCGAGGGCCACGGCGAGCGAAATGTGATAGCCCACAGAGCGGGATGCCAGCGCGCGGCGATAGGCGGGATGGGCCTGATTGATCCAGACGGTGGATTCGACCAGCCGGCCCAGTTCCGAGATATCGGGACGGTCCTCAAGCTGAACCCCAAGCCCGTACCGCATCGGAGCACGGGAGCCTCCATGACCCGGGAGCATCGCAGATGCTGAAGCAGGGATCGTGGACGGCACAGGCTCGGCCACTGCCGTGTCCTGGTCAGTAGGCGGAGGGGGTGTTTGTGGTTGAGTTGGTTCGGTCTCATTCGGACGAGGTACTTCGGCCGTCGATGAGGCGGTCAGAACTGCAAGGGCTTCTGTTCCCGCTGCGAGATCGGTTGGTTTGCCATCGATCGGCAATCGCTTTTGGCCGCCGGCACGGCGCTCGACGAGTGAGGCGAGCAGTGGAAAGTCGTCGGACAATTCTTCCAGCACTCGATCCAGGTCCCGCTCCAATGGGCGCATCATGCGTGCGGAGGCGTCCGGGGTTCCCGCACGCGTATCGCCCCAGGTTTCCAATTGCCGAGAGACGGCCTCCTGGATTGCTTTCCGATAGGCGAGATAGGCGGCCCCTCGGGCTCCCGTGCGAATGAAGTCGCCCTTGTTGAGGGTGAGCGAGGCGGCCAGGTCCGGGACGTCGATCAATCCGTTGATCTGTTCCAGCAGGGCCGGTGTCATGCCCAACCAGTCCCATCCGCGTTTGATGACCTTGCCCAAGGTGCTAATGGCGACGCCGCGCTGATCCTCCGGTAATGGCATAGCGTGACGAGTCAGATACCCCAGCGCCGAGAGCTTACGCCGGCGCGCCAATCGAATCGCTAACGGCGCCTGGTCCGGTGCCGGTGCGGGATGCCGTTCCAGTGGTCGCCCATTGACTGCGAGCGCAATCCCGACAGGGTACTGGGAGGCCAGAAAGGAATCAAAGAGGGGTTCCAGCAACGGCTGGAAATGCCGACGCATCACTCCTTCGACAAACCCAGGGTCTACGAGAGGAGAGAGTGGGGTTCGTAGCTTCAGCCGCACCGCAGTGCCCCGTTCCCCGACCAGTCCCTGCGGGGTCATCCATTGCCAGGGCGCGCGATGGCGCGAGGCCAAGTGCCACCGCGTGGCCACGTGCGTACTGCCGCGCCTGGTTTCCGTGAGCACTTCTTCGCACACCAGGAGTCCGAGCTTGATGCCCACGCCGGCAAACCCGATGCCTTGGCCGCGCACTTTCGCGCTGGAGGCGATGTCGTGATACTGCCGCATCTCCCTCCGCTGCATGCCGGATCCGTTGTCCACAACGGTCAGTATGGACTGCGCTGGGTCAGCCGTCATCGCGATCCGGCTTGCCCCTGAGTCCAGAGAGTTGGCAATGATCTCGGTGAGGATGGTTTCCTCGATACTGGAGGGATATGCATCTCGCAAGTCTTCCAACAAATGCTCGAGATCGACGCGGGTCTCGCCCATGTATTACTCCATGAATCTGTTCTGTGAAGGAAAAGGACTGTAGACGGAGGCGCAGGCGAAATCAAGGCGAGAGAGGTAAACTTCGGGGTAGGGCTTAGACTGGTGAGTCCGGATCAGGGAAAGATTGAAGGTCTCTCACTTGCGATTGCAGTGGATTTGTAATACATTGTATGACATGAGAAGCGCGGTCACGATACGACTGGACCAAGACCTTGACCGGATGCTCGACAAGTTTTGCCGTCGCTCCAAACGAAAGCGAAGCGAGGTCGTGCGAGATGCGCTTCGTCGACAGCTCTCGCTGATGACGTTTGAGCAGCTTCGCCACAAGGCCATGCCCTTCGCGGAAGCGCGCGGTTTCCTTACGGATGAGGATGTCTTCAAAGCCGTGTCGTGAAGGTCTTTCTCGATACCAATGTTCTCGTCAGCGGGTTTGCGACGCGCGGGCTCTGTGCCGATGTTATTCGACTGGTCCTCGCAGAGCACGAATTCATCACGGCAGATGTTGTCCTGAATGAACTCAAGCGAGTTCTCAAGCATAAGATCCGCCTCCCAGGCGAACAGATTCAGGAGATCCTAACCTTCCTCGAAAGCCAGATCGTTCAGCCTAAGCCAATATCCCCATCCTCAATTCCAGTTCGCGATGAAGACGATCAGTGGGTTCTCGCATCCGCATTAGCTGCCAAGGCCGAAGTGCTCGTCACGGGCGACAAAGACTTGCTGGATGTGGCTAGCCAGGTAACCGACTTGGTGATCACCGATCCGCGCGGTTTCTGGGGTCTGGCCAAGAAACGACCAAGAAAGTAAGTGCTCCTCTTTGCCGAAGTGTTCGATGCGGCCATCAACCAGCGCGCGGTTCAGAGGGTGTTCTTCGACTTCGCCAAGCAGCCCGGCGCTCCATCCGGCGGTGGTATGAAACGAAGCGAGCGGTAGGGGAGAACGCCACTTGGCGGTGAGTCGGCAACCGCAATATTGACATCGGAAAATGTTCCTGACACCTTTACCCACTTTGAACGAGCACTGGTTTGTGACCTTGCAGGAAGCTCAGGCCGCGATTGAGGCCTGGCGGAGGGAATATTATAATGAGGAGCGGATACACAGCACGATCGGGGATGTGACACCGATGAAGTTCATCAAACACTATCAAAACCGGTCCCAGGCGGCACGGGAATCAACTTCGTTGGCCGTGGTGTAACGAATGGGGGAAGGTCACCCTATCAATCTCGTCAAGCCGTACTCTCCACCACCCATGCTCTCAGCCTACGAGTTTTCTATCCTTATCGACCTAGACAAGGTCTGCGAATTTCTTGGGTTCAACGCGGAGGAACTAGCAGATGTCAAGAAATGGCGCACAATCCCGTACAAAATATCGTGGCAGCGATGGACAGGAGGCTATGAACGATGCACGTAAGTATTAAGGACCTAGAAACAGACGTTGTTTATGATCGGGAGTAGAATTCGTATCAAGCAGATAAGCCAAGGGCATGGGCTACTTATAGTATAGCGGGTGGCGTATGGACTGAAGCTGTCAGCGATGCCGAAGTTCAATTAGACGTGTTGCCGGGAAAATCCATTCGACTCTTTGCACGGCGTGGACGATTTGGGGACAAACGTAAAGACTTTCCATTCGATCATGAAGCTGAACCAATGCCTCAAGCTCTACTATTTGAAGTTCCACTGAGTGAACATTTGCTTGATCCATTTGAGAACAGACGAGAGGAGATAGATGCTTATTGGACGCCTAACTACGGCCGTCCCTCAAAACACTACTCTTTCGAAGACAGCCAGCGAGGCATTTGGTGGATGCTTGATTATTACTTTGATCTCCGTCCATTGGCGTCGGGAGAAGTAGAGGAGATCCAGGTTCCCGGTGAGCCGAATAGAAAAGCAGTTGGGATTTTGTACAGGTGCGGTGGATTTTACGCTGAGGGAGGCTCCAGGTGGGTCTCTCATAATTTCAAGCATGATGGATGGGCCTCAGTGGGTGATCAGGTTTATGTGAATTTCGACGAGGATGGAAACATCGACTACCTTTGGCCAAAAGTCGAGATCCAGCGACAAATCAAAGGAGAACCGCGAAAAGATTCTCTATAGTGCGCATAGGTCTGAAATTTTGGATTTCTATTCCCCGCGAAGCCTTCCGCAAAACGCATTGTTTGATCGATCAACTCCTTTGCCTTATCCAACGCATTCTTTCTGGCAGTAGTCTTCGTGTCACCGATTTCGTCAATTGGTAGCCACTCGGTTTCCTTGACTGTTGCGCGACACAACCATTTTTCTTTGTCAGTCCTTTGGAGAATCAACACGATTCGGTGGGTTTTATAATGGCAATATTTCGTCGTCATGAAGTTGGTTTCATGTGCACTTTGCAGAACTTCAAGCAGCCTGTTCAGCTAGGCTTCCGGGAGTTTGGCCGCTGAGACGTTTCTCAAAATGGCGTGGCTGAGATGATCTCAAGGCGCGCATCGAGCGACCACTGCTTCATCGTGGGGGCTCTGCGAGCGGGGAGATCAGCTCAGCCACACCGTTGAGACCGACTCGGTCGGTCGCTGCTCTCTCCGCTGTGAGAGGCGTTGCGGGTGTGGTTCACGGCGCGCGTCGAACGAGGGCCTTCCGAGGCCGAGCGTTCCGCGAGCACGAAGCACGCCCGGTATGCCCTCACACACTTTCGACATCCGTAATAATGGTGTGGTACCCACTCGCCCCCGCTGGTTGCGGCCTGACAATCTCCGCAATCTGGAGCTGTCCCTTTGTGTCCGTCGCGCGCACAACTGTTTGGAACTTGCCGCGTTGAGGAGGTTTCCAGGTGTAGTTCCAGATCACCCAGGAGTAGGGCGACATGGGCTTTTCGATCTCGCACTCGTTCCATGTCCGGCCGGCGTCGAAGCTTAATTCAACTTTGCTGATGCTGTTTGGCCCGCCGAAGGCGATGCCGCGGAAGAGTTGCTCTTGCCCGCGGAGCGTTTGGTAATGGCCGGGACTGTCGACGCGTGAAAAGATTTTGATGGTGCCGTCGTCGGTCCAGCCTTTGCGCTGCCAGTAGCCCAGATAGTCTCCGGGATAGACTTCGATTTCGACGATCCACTTCACGTTCTTGATCCCGTAAAGTCCCGGCACGAGGAGTCTGATCGGGAAACCGTGCTCCTTCGGTAACTTTTCGCCGTTCATCAGGAAGGCGAGCATTACGTCGTCTTGCATGGCCCGCTTGAACGGAATGCTGTCGTCGTAACCATCAATGCCGCGGAACACAACATCGCGCGCGGTCTCTTCATCGGCGCCGGCATCTTTGAGCAGCTTCTTGAGCGAAATGCCGCGCCAGGTCGCGTTGCCCATGCTGTCGCCGCCAGGGAGCGTATCGATGCACATGAGTGTCGAGACTTGATCGTAGGAATCGCGATTCAGAATATCACGCCAGCCGAGTGACATCGGAGCATTCACAGCACCTTTGATGTGCAGTTTCCATTGTTCGATGTTCACGTCGCGCGACATGGAGACGGCGGAATCGGCGTAGTTCACCACATAGAACTTTGCGTTCGGTGTGAAGTAGGTCGTGTCGCGTGCAGGAATGGCAAACATGCGCCCGAACACCGACCCCACCGCGTCGCAGCCACCGGTCATTCCGGCGAGGGTGCCGAGGCCGAAGGCCGTCAGAATGGTTCGTCGCCGTATGGGCAGGGGTGATTCGTACAGTGACATAGTGTTGTAATTATACACTTATCACGCAAATGATACTTGACTCTCATCCGAAGCTTTGTTATCGTTCAGCCTGTTCGATGGTGCTTGTGCTTCCTGCCTGTTGACCGCGTGCGAGAGTGCGGTGAGGGCATGCGGTTTTAGGGAATACCCGGCCATAGGATTGGTAAAAGGGTCCCTTGACACGCATCTGTGCACAGAGTAAAGTGCACGGCTCGCGTGACGTTTTTTTGTTCTTTGACAACTGAATAGAGAATGTTGAGCAATGGTGTAAGTGTATTGAAGTGGTGGCCCTTGGTCCAAATTCTAAGAACACCTTTATGAGAGTTTGATCCTGGCTCAGAA
>JBGPVY010000259.1:0-3936 GCA_041491905.1 Nitrospiraceae bacterium
ATCCGGGATCCCCAACGTGGCCAAACCTGAACCGGCCTTCGCCAGCAAATAATCGCTGTGGCCGTGATAGCACCCTTCAAATTTCAGAATACTGTCTCGCTTCGTAAAGCCACGCGCGACACGAATCGCGCTCATGACCGCCTCGGTGCCGGAGCTGACGAGTCGGACCTTTTCCATCGATGGGAAGGCGTCGCGGATCATGCGGGCGAGCACGACTTCCATCTCGGTCGGCGCGCCGTAACTGGTTCCGTTTGCGGCAGCCTTTTTGATCGTACTGATAATTGATGGGGTGGCATGGCCCAAAATCATCGGGCCCCATGACAGGACATAGTCGATGTAGGCGTTCCCATCGACGTCGTAGAGGCGGGCGCCTTTGGCGCGCTTGATAAACCGGGGTTGGCCTCCGACGGAGCGAAAGGCGCGCACCGGACTATTTACGCCCCCGGGAATCAACTGCTGCGCGTCGGCAAACAGCTTGGCGGAACGAGTGGTTTTCATAATGGGGGCGCACAGTACCACGCAGTCGAGCCTCGGTCAAGAAAGAGAAGGTTCATACGGCGTGAAAAAGCGACTGGGGCCAAAAAGTGTCTAAAGTGTCCGAAGAGATACGTTTCTCACCAATTTTTGATACGAGCTATTTTACGGCGAGGCAGTGACTTTTCGTAATCCCTTGCAAATATGCTGATTCATTCTACCAGTCGAGTGAGGCCCGACTCTTGCCTAATTTAGTGGGAATTAATAAGAATTCTGGAAAACGATTTAGAGATCAACGATGAAAATTGTCTGTTCGTGGTGCCGACAGGAAGGGAAACCCGAGCTGGAGGGCGAGAAGGCGCCTCTCGACGATGCTCGGGAAACACATGGGATTTGCGTCGTTCATCGCCACGACGTCGAAGCCCGCTGGCAGGCATCGATTCACACTGCCGTACACTCTGGAGTCGCGACCGGACTGTCTTCTGCACTCTTCTACTGGACAGGCTTGCTGAACGTAACCAAGAAGATGCGCCCGTAGGACAGGAGCATCTTCTTGTCGATCTACCGGAAGTTACCTTCCGATTTTCCCCTGAAACATCTTGAGCAGCTGATCGATTCCTTCCCTTACCGGATGTTGAAACGTGCCGTCCGCGTCTATGGACCGTAGCGCGTCCTTCGACATGGCTCAGGACGGTGAGCCTGTCGAACCGTAAAGCGCGAGATCCGGCTGGTCTCTCTTGTTTATCGGGTCTGTCTCGTTTGTTTGGTTGAACCAGACAGACCAGATGAACCAGATCAACCTTCATCCGTCTCGCCAGTCCCGCTTGTCTCGCGCCACTATTCTGTGGGTTAGATCCGTCTTGAAGAAGCCCGGCGCCGTACTGCCGGCTCCCGAGTCGGTTCCGTATTGATTTCGTTCATCCCCCAGTGGGCCCGCTTGGCTTTCTCTCGCTCCGATACAGCGAACAGCACGTGAAAGGGCGTTGCTCGTTGCGCGCCCATTTCCGCCTGTCCGTTTCCCCAGGCTTCTCCCGCATCACGCAAGATCTCAAGAAAGGTTTCATACTCTGCTTCGTCGTCGGATAATACATGGGCCGCATCGGTGATGAGCAGAATATAGCCCTTGGCCGGCAGCCATTCCAGATCGGCCAGACATTCCTCCAAGGCGTCCCAGTTGTGGCCGAAGTAGTCGGGGAACTCCAATGCCCGTGCGAATTCCGCAAACAGATTTGCTGGCGTCTTGCAGTGACGCCCCTTGATGACCTTCAGCGCCAACCCGGTCGGTGGGCGCACCAGCGATTCGGCGCGCTGCCCGGCTGTAACTATCAGCAATGAGGTCCAGGGGGCCTTTGCCGATTGGAGATAGGCGGTCAATGTCAGTGTGTGTTTCGGAGTCATGGTGTCTCATTCAATGGCATGAACGTTCGGTAATGGTTACCGGTATAGTAGGCCCTACCAGTATCTTGCTCGATGACGATCCGTTCCGCATCCCGCGAGCGGCCGCGTATTTTAGGATTCACATCATACTCGCGATAGTGACCGCGAGGCAGTCGTCTTTCCCGATTCTGAAACACCCCGCCGCCGATATATCCAGGGAGGGCTTTGCCCTCATGTTGCTGAATTGCCTCCAGCAGGTCTTTGGCTTTTTGCAGGGGGTCCTTCGCGACGCGATGCAATTGTCGATTGAGAGGTGGCGTGGCATCGCGAAGAGCTGGCCCTGCGGACTGAACGGATGGGACTGAGGCAGACGGTACAGTCGGTTCAGACGACGAGTCGGCGTTGGGATAACCTGTAAGGCCGCCGAACAGTAGCCCACCAAGGACGACGAGTATTCCATAAATCTTCCAAGTTCGATCCATAGTTTCGCGTTCGGATCACGAGGCGAGGCATCACGGTACGAACCCTAGCACGCACGATCTTGGAGGATCAACGGGCGTGAGAGGAGCGGGCGCTCTATCAGGATGCTGAAACAGTCTGCCAGCGGCCATAGACCGTGCCGCGCGAAGCGCGAGACATGCGAGAAAGGCACGATGTGGACAGATTGGACTCCCACCTCGTTTAGCCCATCTCGCTCGTCCCGCCTGTCTCGCCAGGCTATCCTGCGGGAGTGTGCTCCTGTTGTGCCACACGTAGGGACCATCGAAGTTCTGCTGTGCCGAAATGGATTTTTCGCAGCCTGTGAGGCCGTGAATTGTTGCTATCGCTCATTCGCCAGCGTAGCATCCAAGGTATTCATCCTGTTGAGGATGTTCTCCAGTCCTGCATCTCCCGGCCACCATACTGGCAGATCGGTCAGGCACGATGGTCGCTTACGCTAGGACGAGCCAACGAGGTACAGATTGGAATCCGCAGTGGACCGGCTTGAGTTTGTGACAGTCGAAGGACTCCTGGCGTACGGGGAGTTTCTGGCGCGTCGCACCGCCGGTGAGGGAATTGCGCTCCCACCCATCCCGATTTCCTCAGTCGATCGACCACAGCGAACCCGTGACGCCATGGAGAAGATCAGGGCGTTTGTGCACGATGCGCAAGGGGGCTTTCCTGGGGCAGAGGAGTATCGGGCTACCCGTCGCGCGGTGATCGAAGAGGGTTGCCAGGGCGATGAACTGGTGTTCTTTGCCGCCTGGAATGCTCTCCTCGCAGCAGGCGAGTTGGCCCCGCTCTTCCGCGTGCCAATCGGGTCAGTGCAGAAGCCGACGCATCGCCGGCCGGTGGCGATCGTGCCGCGTGCGCAACTGACGTCGCAGTTGGTCGAGGATCGTATCGTGCTGGACTTGGGTGAGGATCGGTTTTGGCTCTTGCCTCGCGATTTAACCGGTCGCACGCTCCTGTTCACGATGCGTCATGGTATCTCCCGCGTGGAGAGCGGCACCTATCGAGTCGGGCGCCGCCTCGCGAACGTGCTGGATCCTGAGCGAGGCGTCCCCAGAGCTGACGCAGTCGGTGCTGCCCTGGCCCGGATGCTGGGCGTGGTCGGGCAACAACTGGACTTCCTGCACATTCACAACTACCTCGATCCGCGCACTTTCGTCCATCTGGTGAGCCACAGCCCCAATACGCGGCAACTGTATGAGCGTGTAGTCACAGCGCTGATGCAGGCGCATGCGCACCATGCTGAGGCACTCCCACCAGCCTGCGATTCCGCTTTAGACTCCCAGGATTTCGGATGGGTCACAGGTCTGGAGAAGAAGGTGGAAGCCGAGGAGGCCGCACAGGCATTCGGCGTGGATGTGCAGACGGCCAAGCGCCTGATCAAACATCCCCTCTACAGCTACCCCGGCGGGCATTCCTTCTTCGATGTCTATGTGGATATCGTCGATGGCTTCCGCCGGTTGGGTCAGTCCCACCAAGGGGAGGTCGTGTGTGTGTACAGCCACAGCTCCACGCTGCGGGCGCTCATGATTTATCTCGATCCTCGTCCCTTTCGCGAAGCCTTCACTGAGTTTGGCGAATATAAGGAGGGGC
>JBGPVY010000069.1:0-11946 GCA_041491905.1 Nitrospiraceae bacterium
ACGTTTCAAGGAATTGTTTCAGTCTTATTGGGATCGTTGGTTGGACGATGAGCTCGGATCAACCGGACCACAGCATGACCGATGGCGGCGAGTCCTGGCCGCGACCACCCTCGATGATCTTCAGCAGTTTACCGCTGCCCTGGCCGGGGATCTTGTGGACCTCGATGAGCTGGAACGTCAGTGCCGATCCCTCTCCCTGGAGGGCGCCCTGCGCGACTGGGTCGCGGCCACGCATGGCCGTGCCGCCACTCTCCTTGCAGCGCAGGATCGAACGAAACGGCGTAAGGCGGAAAACATGCTCGCCGCCGCGGTGAAGTCGCTGGCACTCTTGTTGGAAGAAGGGCCGCGGGGGCTGGCTCACTTATCTCTGGATGAACGGGCCGTCCTGGAGAAGGACCTGGGAAAGGCACCTGCCGGATGGGATTCGCCTGCGTTCGAAGAGGCGGCCACTATCATCAGGTTCGCGCAACAACTCCTCACAGTCGACCAGTCATACTTTCAAGAGGTGGTGACGCTCGTACGACCCTTCCTCCATCGTGTACAGCATGTGTTTCTCACCTCTGGGTGGATCGCATTTGACGGGTTGTTGGCACGGGCCAAGATCCTCTTGCGCGACCATCCGGCCGTCCGCGCCCGGATCAAGCAGGCCTATCGGGCGATCCTGGTCGATGAGTTTCAGGACACTGATCCGGTGCAGTACGAAATTATCCTCTACCTCGGTGAACGGGCGGGCAGCCATCAGACCGCGTGGCTTGACGTGGACTTGGAGCCGGGCAAATTGTTTATCGTGGGGGATCCCAAGCAATCGATCTATGCCTTCCGCCGAGCCGATATCGAAGCCTTCGAACGAGTGGTGGAGAAAATTCGAGCGGGTGGAGGAGCCGTCTATTCCCTAGTGACGAACTTTCGCAGCAACGGGGCCGTGCTCGACGTCGTCAACAATGTCTTCGACCGGCTCTTCCAACCGGCAGAACATATTCAGCCGGCCAATGAACGGCTGGCAGCCAGGCCTCAACGCAAACCGGAAGTCTCAGTCTTTGGGGCGCAGCTTCGCCTCGTCACGCCGGGAGAGGATGACGAGGAGTTCGATGTGCAGGCTGCGACTCGTGCGGAGGCGGAAACCCTGGCGCGCTGGCTGAAGGAGGAGCTTCTCGCCGGCGCGACGATTACGGATCGCGATCGGCGCGAAGGTCCACTCCAACCGGGCCACATTGCCCTGATCTTCAGAAAGTTGACCCAGGCACAGGTCTACCTCGATGCCCTTCGCCGCTACGACATCGCCTATATCACGGACGGGGAAAAGCATTTTTATCGGCGGCAGGAAGTCATCGATGTGATCAACCTACTCCGGGTCATCGACAACCAACACGATACGATTGCGTTGGTCGGAATCTTGCGCTCACCCCTCGGCGGTATGACGGATCGGGATCTACTGGCCCTCCAGCAGATAGAGGGGTTGGACTACCAGCAACGAGATCGATTATCTACCTGGAGCCATCCACAGGCAGGAATGGTGAGGCGGCTCTATGAGCGCTTGGCCGAGCTGCAACAGCTCGCTCCCCTGCGACCTGTGCCTGACGCCATCGATCTGATCTTCGAACGATTACCCATACTGGAGTTGGCAGCGGCATCGCTCCATGGCGAGCAAGCCGTGGCCAATCTGCGGAAGATCAGGGAGATGGCCGAAGCACTGGCTGATCGCCCCCATCTCACCTTGACCGGATTCGCTAACCTAATGATGACCAGGGTGTCGGAACAGCCGGATGAGGCGGAAAGCGCCCTGGCTGAAGAATCACTAGATGCCGTCCGTGTGCTGACCATCCATAAGGCTAAAGGATTGGAATTTCCTGTGGTCGTTCTTCCTGGCCTGCACCAGGGATCCAAGAATCCTCGCAAGGGGCCGTCCATCCATCATGATTGGTCGAGCCGCTGTTATAGCCTGCAGATGGGAGGCCGCTCGAATCTCGGAGCCGTGCTCGTGGCCATAAAGGTGGCGGCGCGGGAGGCGGCGGAACAGCGGCGACTCCTGTATGTCGGCATGACAAGGGCGCGCGATCTGCTGGTCCTATCCGGCGGGCAGACCACTAAACCGGGACATGACACCGTCCTCTCTCTGCTCGGAGAGGCGATTGAAGACAAGGGGGGCCCTTCGACGGCTGACCAGATCTGTATCGGAACAAGCCGCCTCACTCGTGTCATCACGTCGGCCACAGTGGCATCAAGACGGCACAGACAGAACCCCCTGTCCACGATGGCCCCTCAACCAGCTCTCGGCCCCATTCTTATCCGCCGCCATGCGCGGCAGGTTGAGTGGGAGGAGCGTCGAACGACGCCGCGACGATTGACCCCTTCGAGCCTCGCAGGAGGCAGGCCCGATGCCGTTTCCCCGCCTGCTATAACAGGGCGTGACGCCGATCTGCCCCGGCTGGTGGGAGTCTGCGCCCATGCGGTACTCGAACAGTGGGACTTCACCAGGCCTCGCGCTGAGATCTGCACTGTCATTGAGCAGGCCTGTCGCCGCTATGTGGCACAGGACAATCCTCAATTGATGGACAACGTCACAGAGGATCTCATGGCGCTCTTTGAAAGTTTCTTTTCTTCCGAGCCGTATAAAACACTGCAACGCGCAACGGTGCTCGGGCGAGAGGTCCCGTTCGTCATGCCCTTGGGGGAGGGGCAGATGATGGAAGGGGTGATTGACCTCATTTACCGGCTTGACGACCGGATCTGGATTGCCGACTATAAGACGGATGATGTGGCTGCTGAGGACGTACAGGCCAGAGCGGATCGCTACCGATCCCAAGCGGATAGTTATTCGCGAGCTGTCACGAGTTCTTTAGGATTGCCGTCTGTCTCGTTTCAATTCGTCTTTTTGCGGCCAGGTATCGCCGTTGATATCTAGTAGGATGCTGAAAAAGCACGCCAGCGCAAGAAGACCGTTATTTGGTTTACTTGGTCTGTCTCGTTTGTTTGGTTGAACGAAACTAACCAGATGAACCAGAGAAACCAGATAGACCAGATGAACGTCCAATGACTGTCTCGCCGGAAGAATTCGATGCCTGGATCCAAGAGGCACTCGCCGGACTGCCTGCCCGTTTCGCGAGGCTTGCCGATGAGGTCTCCATCGTGGTCGAGGAGGAACCTTCGGCCGATGTTCTGCAGGATCTTGAATTGGAATCAGAAGACGATCTGCTGGGTCTGTATCAAGGCGTCCCGATCGATCAGACGTCGTTCTTCCAGCCTGCCGGTGAACTGCCTGCCCGTATTTCTATCTATCGAGGCCCCATCCTGCGTCTCTGCCGAACGAAGGCCGAAGTCATTCACGAGATCCGCGACACAGTGGTCCATGAACTCGGACACCATGTCGGGTTGGATGACGAGGAGATGCCGTACTAACAGGCTGCGGAAAAACTATTGCAGCAGAGTGGAAATTCAATAACCTGCAGGTCTTGGCTAAAATAAGAACCCTCGCAGGATGCTCAAAAAGACCGTTCAGCAAGGCCGCAGCGAGCGAAGAGGCGAGGCGTACGCTTCGGTACGTTGAGCGTCTGAACGATGCGAGAACGCCGCTGGCGGACTTTTTCAGCATCCTGCTAAGATTTAGCCTGCATCAAGGCCCGCCGCTGATAGCCGATGGCAAGCATGAAGACTCCCAGCACGACCATGGGGAAGGAGAGGAGTTGGCCCATGGAGAAAGATCCGAGGATAAAACCAAGCTGGGCATCCGGTTCGCGAAAGAATTCTACGAATATCCGACATAGTCCATAGCCTGTAATAAAACTCCAGAAGATGGTGCCGGGTGGCGGTATGGTTTTCGCGAGGACCCATAACAGGGTGAACAAGAAAACACCTTCAAGACCTGCCTCATACAGTTGTGAGGGATGGCGGCAGGCAGGCCCTCCATTCGGAAACACCATACACCAGTCAACATCGGTGGCTCGGCCATACAATTCCCCATTGATGAAATTGCCGAGTCGCCCGAATCCTAGCCCGATCGGCGTAGCGGCGGCTGCCAAGTCTGCGACCTGGTAGGCGGGAATACCCTGCCGTTGGCTGAACCAAAATAAGGCGACGATGACGCCGAGCAAGCCGCCGTGGAAGGACATGCCCCCTTCCCAGATCGCCAGGATATTGGCCGGATGCTGCACATAGTAGGAAAAATTATAGAAGAGCGTATAGCCGAGCCGTCCTCCGATAAACACCCCGAACGCAGCCCACACGACCATATTGTACACTTGGTCCCTGGTCATGGAGAGGCCCCGCGACTCCACTCGCCGCATGATCAGGAAATAGGCGCCCACCAGTCCGATCAGATACATCAGACCGTACCAGCGAAACTGCAGAGGCCCCAGCTCAAGGAAGACCGGGCTGATGTTGGGGTAGGGGATCGCGTGCAACCAAGTCATTAGTGCCTCATGTGGCATATTGGAGAATAATAGGTGAGGGTCTCAACCATTGCAAGCACGCGAATGCCCCACGGAAAATCAATTCTGATCCTTGCTCAGAGCCAGTTTGAGAGGTCTACCACATTCGTATGTTGGTTTTCTGTCACGCCTGTGTCGTGACCTGTGAGGAATACACAACTAAATAATGATCGGTTTTGATCGTGGGAACAGGGATACGACGAATCATGGGAGATTTTCGTGGTTTCTCGTCTGGCACGCTTACTGCTGAAGGTATAGAACATGAGCATGCAGGGTGCCGACAATCACATTCTTCATTTAAACCGTATCAAGGGGGGTTCACCATGTCAGACCAGGGACGCCAGGTAGCGAAGGTCGCAGCGTTGGTAGCAGGTGGGGCGGTAATCGGAGCGGGGATTGGATTACTCTTCGCGCCGCAAACGGGGGCAGAAACCCGGCGTGATGTCGGGCGCTATGCGAAAAAGACCCGATTGCAAGCGACTCGATGGAGTCGGTCGGTCCAATCCGGCGTGAAAGAAGTAATGGATCGCAGTAAGTCTCTCGTCCGCAAAGACGATCAGAAACCCCGGATCGAAGCGGCGTAGTTGGATCGACTTACTCAGCGATCAGACCTGTGGCGCAACCAGCTTGTTGCCAGACTGTTTGCGCCTACGACGGCGGCCTTGACCGACCTAGACCCCGATGCTAGAGTCCCGCCACTGCGGCCCCTGATGCCGGAGTGGCGAAATTGGCAGACGCAAGGGACTTAAAATCCCTCGGGCCCACAAGGCCCATGCCGGTTCGATCCCGGCCTCCGGCACCATATTCAAAGGAGGAGGTAGCCTAGTACGCTAAAGACAGTGTCACAACGTCCGCCGACATTTGTTTCGACCCAGGAATACCATCATTTCCCCCGCTCGGTTCTCGCGCCGCCCTGCAAGATCCCTATGCCCTTCACGCTTCGGCCCTTTCGTCGCTTGCCTGTGCAATGCTCCGTCACGTACAACGCGAGTCCGTTCCTTATGCTGCAGGCCTACTTTTCTGGTTGTGGCTCAAGAATAGCTAATAGCTTGACGGTGTGCGCCATGGTGCTAGCATCTTCCTCAAGACGTTCGAAGCCACGCTGACTTTCCTATTCCCTCGCGCTTCCTGATTTCTTCCTGCGCGGGTGACTCCCTGGTCTCCGCCGCTTGCGACGCCCCAGTTTTTTGAAGTGCTGCGTTTCTTTGTGTCGAACGACAGGAGCGAAACTATTCCCTCGCCTGCGAGGAGAGGCGTCACATGGATAAACAGTTCAACGGTTTTCTGCAAAGAAGCCCGATTATGAATACATGTTGGTTGCTGCAAGCATGCATCGTATTGGCAGTCGGAGTGGGGCTCGTGTCGTGCACGAAGGCGCAGAAAGATCAGGTTATGACCCGGCCAGCGCCGTTCAGTCAGTCAGTGAGCCCCTGCCAGCCGGCAGGAGTATCTTTCACTGCAACACCGGAGTTTTGTGTGAATGTGACGGAGATACAGCTGTTCAGCCATGAGACAAAAGTTGATGTCGGTCTGTCGCTCGTGAACCGGACTGGCCGCAGGCTCTTCATCACTTTGATCGGGCTCACTTCTCTGATAGACAGCAGCGGAAGAAAGTGGAATACGGGGGATAGCAAAGGTCTTGGCGGCCCTAATAATCCAGTGTCGTTAGAGCCAGACAGAGAAACGCAGGGAGCAATCTCGTTTTACCAAAGTGGACAATCTCCTATGGACCTGACCTTCTCGTTGCGTGGAGAAATTGGGATTATGAAGGTGGACTCTCGCGGTCAAGCGATCCTGGGTCAGATTGCACTAACACGCGGGATCAACCTCTCGAGAATTCCTATCCAGCAACAGCCACCTCAGTCTACTGGCGCTACGGGACAGAACAAGGACACCAAGCTTGCCCAATTGTCTCCTCGGCACGCTAAGCCTACGACGCCCAAGTTATCAGCGTCGTCGAAGTTGTCCGTACCTGGGGTAGTCGTGGGGACATCAGGCAGCGGGAAACCGAATAGCCAGAAGCCAGCATCGCCCAACGCAGGTCGTTCACCCGATCAAAAGGCTAATACAATCGATTCTCCGGCGGGTGATGCCGCGACAAGCAAAAGCGGATCGAAATCGGTCGGGAGCAGTGGGGCCGGCCCGGACGTGATCGGTTTGCGAATCGGCATGACGCCTAATCAGGCCCGCGAGAAGTTCAAGTCGCATGGTTTCGGATCCTCGACCAAATCCCCGCATAGACCCGCTGACAGTTATGCTGAGGGCTCGAACAGGCTGGCATTTAGTCTTCCCGGGCAGGCTCCGCAGCCTGTGCCAAATACGAATTATGTAGCCCAGATATCCGGTGTAATTAATAACATAAAATATCCTGCAACTGAGAACTCAGGTGATGTACTTACCATATTCTTTGGACCGATTCCTGGACAGGAGGGAATTGTATTGCTCAATCGGACTGAGTATATTCCGGCCAGCAAGAAGCCGACTTTTGACGCCTTCGCGAAGACATTGGTGGAGAAATACGGGACTCCCACCGAGTTGCTACCGGATTCCCCCGGTATATATCGATGGCGCTACGACAGCAATGGAACACTGCGTAAACCCACCCCCGCAACTAGTTTCGCCGGTTGCCCCAGACTGACACCGGGCGTCGTCGAATTCCATCCCCTAGAGTCCCCCCTGATGATTCAGGCGTATAAGCAGTCGGTGCCCAGATGTGGTGCCATCTTCCTCGAGGTGACCTTGGGGTTCGAGGGTTTTAACTATGCCGGGCCGGGGACGATAATCAAAAATTACACCACTCACATGACGGGACTTGATGCGACCATACGTGCGTTGGACTCTGCCAAAGGGATTGTCGATAAGGCTCAAGCAGAGGCGAAGGGTGCTGCCATCAAGAAGGGACAGCAGCAAAAGCCGGATCTTTAGGCTCTTGCTCTGTACGGAGGAAAAGGGGGGCAGGCAGTGACCGCCCCCGCCGTGGGTGTACCCCATCGAATGTCACTCACGCACAGCTCGCCTCGTGATGGGCTAAGCAATCTAAGTCAGAGCTGGTCTTCGGGAAGGAAGACACGCTCCAGGTGCACGGCCTCGACAAGTACGGGCGCACCATTGCCGACGTATTCCTACCCGATGGCACCAACGTCAACCACACGCTGGTCAAAGAGGGCTTGTGCTGGTGGTATCGGGCCTATGCGCCAGGTGGTACGGTGCTGGAAGGGCTAGAAAAGAAAGCATGAGAGGCCAGGAAAGGCCTCTGGGCTGACCCCGCAGCTGTGGCGCCGTGGGAATGGCGACGGCGCAGGGATTAAGCTAGCTGAGGACAGTCACGTAGGGAAGACATCTTGGATACTGGTTGTAGCTGCGGTTGTAGTCGACAGTCCTATTCAGTCACAATTGAGACCATGTTTGACCCTCGAGGATTAAGTGAGAATTAGAGCTTAGCTCCATGCCAAATCACATGAATTCATCTCTCTTAATTCCACTCAATCACAAATCCTAGGCGGTCTTAAAATCCCTCGGGCCCACAAGGCCCATGCCGGTTCGATCCCGGCCTCCGGCACCAGTAACAAGGGGTTGCGCTTGTTGCGTGCCTTCCTTATTTTCGGACCACCTCTCCACGAACAACCAGGCGGCACCAACGGCTCCGAGCCACACAATGTCACCCTGGCGAACACACGGTGAGTCCGACTGCTTTGCCGTCGCTGCAAGCGATTTGATCCTCCTCTGCCGAATACTCCCGCTTCCGGCCTTCGTAGCCGAAGCGGCTACTTCGGCGGAGTAGGCTGCTGGGGGGAGCTTCATTGACCAACCTGCAGTCTTGGTGATTCCACCCGGAGAGGTTGAGACTCCTAGCCCGCATTATTCATGAAGGTTCGTCGCGAAAGCGTGCAGACGCAAAGCGAGACGGGCACTCGGAGGCGTGAAGCCCTGAGGCATACTCGTGCAGTATGTCGAAGGGCTGAACGGCGAGACTGCCCGTCACAGCTGCGTATCCGCGTTTGCAGCAGACGCTTCATGAATAATGCGGGCTAGGCCCGAATGAGAAGATGGTCGATTAGAGCAGGTTCTTCGATGTGTATGGCTGCGGGGGCATCGATAAATCGTTTCAGTCTCATCCGGTCATTTGGGCTCACCTGGATTACTTCCACCGCGATCCAGTGCCCGTGAACCCTTCTGACTTCCGCCAGCCGGATGTCTATAAAGGCCTCTTCGCCTTCCAACCACAATTGGACTTTCACAAAGTCCCCTGCTCGCAGGTGATCAGGGGTGGTGAGCTTACACCCAGCCTCCAAGCGTTCGAGTACGCACCCGTCCGCTTCAAGCTGCCTGCGTACTTTCGCTAGTACGCAGTCAATAGTAAATTTTGGACTATCCCACCAGGTCTGTTGTTTCCCCTGAGCCAACATGGTATGCGCAGGGTAGTGTGGGAAAGGGGTGTGTGGCTATTCCTCAGGAGGTGGGGGGCTTACCCAAACGGTGGTGTTCGAATAGCTGTCTGTACCTCCGAGAGGCATAGCGAGACTTAGTCCACATTATGCGTGAGCGCTTCTGCTACAATCCCCGATCCCTGACTCAAGCGAGAAGGGCAAGACTGGCGGGAAAAGCGAGACAGGCGTGGTCCGAAGTCTGAAGGCTGAAGGTCGGGGTTCGAAGTTCCGAACACTTCAGTCTTCAGCCCGCCTCACCCGTCCCGCTTTTCTCGCGAGTCACGCGAGTCATGCGCGAAGAATGAGGAACGCGCGCTCGGGCGATTTCGCGGCAAACCGTTTTGAGTAATAATGAGGATCAGGAGTCTCCCGAAGAACAGTTGTGGCACGGTGAAAATTGAGTGGTCTCAATTTCAAGAACGATAGGATAAAGTCACGTAGGATGCTCAAAAAGGCCAGCCTTCTCACCCGCCCAACCCTGGCGGCTACTTCACCCGCCCGCCCTGAGCCTGCCGAGACAGCCACTCCGCCCAGGGACGCGCCTTGTCCCAAGCAAGGCCGCAGCTCCGCGACTGACCCGCGTTTCACGTTTCACGCCTCACGTTTCACGGTTCCTGGGAGCGACGCGAGAACGATGCTGGCGGACTATTTCAGCATCCTGCTAGGAGGATACGTATGATAGGTCATTCACCCGCTCAGCGATTCCTGGTGATTGGGAGCATTTTGGCGGGATGCGGCGTTGCGGCCGGCGCCTTTGGTGCCCATGCACTCAAGGAAATTCTGGATGCGCCCATGCTCCAAGTGTTTGAAACCGCAACAAGGTATGTAATGTATCATGCCTTTGGACTTTGTATCGTTTCTTGGGCGATTGATCGTTATCCCGGACAAGGCCTTGAAAAATCAGGATGGCTCTTTCTTCTCGGGATTCTTCTCTTTTCAGGCAGTCTGTACGTGGTGTCTCTTGCGGGCATCCGGTGGATGGGGGCTGTGACCCCGATCGGTGGTCTGGCGTTCATGGCAGGCTGGGTACTCTTAGGTTGGGGAGTCTGGCGGGACGTGCTCCCTCGAGCCACGAGCCGTAATCGCGGCGACGCGTGAAGCGCGAGAGGGGCGAGAAAGGCGCGACGTGGGTAGACCGGATGTTACCTCGTCTCGCTCTTCCCGCTTTTCCTGCTAGTCTCGCGCTTCACGCGGTGCGTTATGGCGCGCAGCCGGCCGTTCTCTTTCCGCTGATCGATCCCCAACCTCCTTGGGAATTCACGAAGGTCCCTTCGAGGCGTTGGCCTTCATTGCTGAATTGCAGACTATCTTCTTGGACCCGATGATCGATTTCCCACCGTAAATAGACGTTCTCGCCCAGCACGATCGTTTCCACGAGTCCCGGCAGAGTGGCCTGTGTATTTCCTGCTGGTGGAAAGAGTATCGAAAGTTTCTGTTCTTGATGGTGCTGCTGATGGTTATGAACAATCCACTGCCAGGTCCCGCATAGTCGGGCCTGTCCGCGGAGCCCACGCACACGATCCTTCCAATTCCGTATCCGGTCCCACTCCTGGTAGCTGGCTTGCATGGCGTCCACTTCCAAGCGAGTAGCTCGCTCCAAGACTGTTACCAATAGGGTCGATACAGATTCTCCCTGATTCCCCTTGGCCCATTCTGGGGAGGCAACCACGTCAGAGAGTTGACTCAGTGAGTCCTGCCAGGGGGCTTTTCCCTGTTGATCGAGCCATGCCCTTGCTTGCGGGAATCCGAATAGTCGCTCGGTCACCGTCGCGAGTTGCTGATCTCTCACAGCCTGCCTGACGGTAGAGGCGAGGTGCCAGGCGGCCAGATCACCCATCAACCGAAGAACCGCCGCCGTCAGATCCGGCACCAGGAATTCTTTCGCGAGCTTAGCCGGCAAGGGGTTGGCCCCCAATGTCCGGGCCACATCGCCCAACTGGAGTGAAGGACCGATTGCCGACACAAACAGGTTGCTGGCTCCCTTGTCGGACTCCATCTTGGCCAGTTGATCAGAATGGGCACGAATGACTGATGAGAAATCGGGTGTGGAACTCGGAAGGGATTCGTCTGCCTTGGCATTGAGCCAGGCCCCGAATACAGTGAAGATCACCATCGCAAGGGCGAGGCCGATTCGTGATTGGGCTGGTCGAATCAATAGGATGTGTTTGCGCATTGCGTTACTCTACCGTGCTTCCGCCCACACCCTCAAGCGGGGATTCCTAACAGGCTGTGGAAAAACTATGTTGGCACGCGAGAACTTTGACGGTCCGCACGTGTGCCTGCGACGAGCTCAGCCGAGCGGCACAACAACAGAACACTCCCGCAGGATGCTCAAAAAGGCCAGCCTTCTCACCCGCCCAACCCTGGCGCGCCGAGACGCACCTTGTCCCAAGCAAGGCCGCAGCGAGTGAAGGGCCGCAGGCGTACCCACTGGGGAGCACGGTGCGACGAATAAGGAGCACCAAGTCTGTGTGCGCCGCCGAGTTAGTGAGGCGGCCGGGTCCCCGTTGAGGGTTTTGATGAGCCGAGAACGAAGATGGCGGACTTTTTCAACACCCTGCTAAGTGCCTTGGAAGCAGGTCTTCAGAAACGCGGCAGTTGACTCCCAAGCCTCTGCCGTCGCGTCGGCACGATAGCTCTCCGCGCGTTGTTCATTACAAAACGCATGGGGGACATTGGGGTAGGTCCTGATCTCGATGCGCTTTTTATGCTCAGCCGCAGCAGCACGCATCCGGTCTACATCCTGACTGGGCACCCACTGGTCCTGACCGGCCTGGTGATAGAGCACCGGACAGAACAGATCTTTGATCGCGGTTTCAGGCTGCATCACGCGGCCGTAATAGACGACCGCTGCTCGAAGCCGTTTCCGTTGACAGGCGAACCGGAGTGCATACGATCCACCCATGCCGTAACCGATCACACCGTGGATATTTTGCTTAATGTGGTCGCGCGTATTCAAGAATTCACAGCAGGAATTGATGTCTTGGAGGACGAGCGACTCGTTCAGCTTGCCCATGAGCGCATCCGCAACCTCTGCGTTGGCCGTCACCATGCCACCGAGTCGCCCGTACAAGTTCGGAATGATGACGCCGTAG
>JBGPVY010000296.1:0-3301 GCA_041491905.1 Nitrospiraceae bacterium
AGGTGCCGGCAGGAAATCCGTCAAAGAGTTTTGGCGGGCGGCCCGCGTGATCGGCGCGCGCGACGCGCACCAGCCGGTCGATCCGTTTGACCTGCCGAGCCAGTCGTCGAACCGCGCTGTCTGAGGCGTTCGCGTCATGCAACGCGCGGGGGCGGAGGTGGCAGAGCACAAGAGAAATCACCTCGTTGATAAGGTCGTCTTGGTTCGTCAGTCGTTCGAGAAAGCGTCTCGTCGGTGCCTCTCCTTCCGGTTCGTGGCCGCGCGACGTGATGCGTCCAAAGTCAGTTGTGGTCGTCGCAGGTTTGCCGAAATCGTGACAAAGGATGCCGAGGCCTGCGATCAGATCGTCGTCGTGATTGCCCGTGCGTTCCGTGGCGAACCAGTCCAAGCAGTGGAGCGTGTGAATCCAGACATCGCCTTCCGGGTGCCAGATGGGATCTTGCTCGCAGCCCTGCAGCGCCGCGAGTTCCGGATAGAAGCGGAGCCAGCCGCAGTCGCTCAAGAATTGTAGACCCAGTGACGGCTTGACGCCTTGGAGCAAGAGTTTCTTCCATTCCTCCCATAGCCGTTCGCTCGGTTGCCCGTCCTGCGTCAGTGTCTTGCACAGAGCAACCGTCTCCGGCGCGGCGGTCAAGCCGAATCGTGCGGCCAGTTGCATGCCGCGCAGCACGCGCAAGGGGTCTTCGTGAAAACGATCCGAGGCGTGGCGCAGCACGTGTGCATCAAGATCGGCCCGGCCGTTGAAGGGATCGTGGATTTCCAATGTATCTGGGTTCCAAGCCATGGCGTTCATGGTGAAATCGCGCCGCGCCAGCGCCTCGTCGATGTCCATGTCGGGGTCGGACTGCCTCAGCAGTCCTTGGGCGGATTCGTTGTCGGTGAGTATGCGGGAGGGAATGGAAATATCGACGGGCAGGCCTTGCAGCTTGAACAGGCCAAAGGCCTTCCCGACGAACTGCACGGAGAAGTGTTCTGTGAGCAGCGCATGGAGCTGGCCAGGCGGCAGCCCGGAAATTTCGAGGTCCAGATCGCGCGGTTGCCGGCCAAGCACGAGGTCACGTATGCAGCCGCCGACCAGCCACGTCCGGCCGCCGGCGCGGCGAATCAGCCGTTCAATTTGGCGCAGAGGCCCCGCGAGCGCGGGGATTTCGATGCGAAAGCGAGCCGGCACCTACAGCACTGCCTCCCGCAGAAACTTCGCCGAATCTTCCGGTGCCACAGGATTGATGTAGAACCCTGTGCCCCATTCGAAGCCCGCCACTTGGGTCAGCTTCGGAATGATTTCGATGTGCCAGTGGTAGAAATCCCCGGTCTTTTCGTGGAGGGGTGAACTATGGAGGATAAAGTTGTAGGACGGCTTCGCGAGGACCTTGTCCATCCGTCGTAGCGCTTCCGAGAGAATCGGCGCGAGGAACTCGAATTGTATCTTCTGGCTCTCTTCGAAGTAGCAGGCGTGGCGTTTTGGAAGAATCCACATTTCAAAGGGAAAGCGTGGGGCAAACGGGGCCACACAGAGGAACTCGGCATTTTCCGCCACGATGCGATCGCCGTCAGAGAGGTCCTGCCGGAGAATATCGCAATAGATGCAGCGTTCTTTCTGCTCATAATGAGCCCGACAGCCCTCGATCTCCTCTAGGACGTTGGTGGGGATGATCGGCAGCGCGATGAGTTGTGAGTGGCTGTGCTCCAGTGTGGCGCCGGCTGACGCTCCGTGGTTCTTGAAAATCAGAATGTATCGGAACCGTACGTCGTTCTTCAGATCGATCATGCGATCGCGATAGGCCCAGAGCACGTCTTCGATCCGCTTTGTCGGCATGTCGGCCAGGTTATCTGTGTGGTTCGGGGTTTCGATGATGACTTCATGTGCGCCGATCCCATTCATTCGATCATAGAGTCCGAGGCCTTGGCGGTCGAGGTCGCCTTCGACCTGGAGCGCGGGGAATTTGTTCGGCACGACACGCACGGTCCAGTTCGAGCCGTTGGGCTCCACCGGTTGCAGCCGGTAGGCCATGATTTCTTTCGGCGTCAGTCGTTCTTGCCCTGGGCAAAAGGGGCAGAGGGTTGCGGCCAAAGGCCGAGAGGCATGCACGGGAATAAAGTCGTGAGGCCGACCGCTACGTTCCGTCGTAATAATCACCCACCGACCGACAATCGGATCACGGCGTAAATCAGGCATCTTTTCCTCCAAACTCGTAAAGCGTCAAACGTGAAAGGTGAAACGTAAAACGCGAGGGGCCAGATGGAAGAAGGCAGTTCGTTGCTAGGGATGTTTCCGGGGCAACACTCGTTCGTTTCACGTTTCACCTTTTCCCTTTTGCGCCTATCATACGCGCCACAGGTTCGCTTCAAACTCCGGGCCTGGCACGAAGAAGGTCGCAGGCTTGTGGTGCGGGTAGCGTGCGACTTCCAAGCGATGTTCCAGCACCAGAATGGTCATGTGGAGTTCCTGCCCAGGTGCGAGCTGTAAGTCCTTGAATGGCACAGCCAGTTCGATAATATCCCGATGACAGATCGATTGGTAGGGGCCGATCTCCTGCCAAGATCCGCTTGCAAGTCTTTGCGAGAGTAGAAACTGGTCTGGCCCTGACGACGCGAGTGAAAACGACAGGTGATAGAGCTGTTCGGGCGTCTGAAGCTGCAGCTCGACCGTCAGCCCCACCTGCCGCGTCTGCGATTGCTCGTCCGGATCGAGCCGGAGATACAACTGGTCAAGACTCCAGCCAAACTGGATATCGGTCAGCAGCCCTTCGCCTTTCCACATCGCACCGAACGGCGGCTGAGTCTTGATCCTGCCTGCTCCACGCCACTCAAAAAAGTCGGTCACGAGTCCATCGATGGAGGGGTTCAGCAAGGCGAGAGACGCCGTCACGAGGTCTGCCTCCGGCGTGCCCCGGGGACTACAGATCGGCTGATTCAACAGCTCCGGTGGAGTCAATCCCGCGATCGTCCAGACGTTCCGAAGGTGGGTCCGAAAGAGCCGATCGAACTCCTCTTTGTAGTCGGTATCAAAGTCGTCCCCATACCACCAGAACCAATCGCTGCCTTCGGCGGCATAGAGTTCGTCCCAGGCGGCTTGCGCGCGATCCGAGGGGAGCGTGGCAGAAATATCGGCGAGACGGGATCGCGTGTGACTCACCAGGTCCCAGCCCCGATTGTCTTCCTGGTGGCCGATCCAGATCTTGTAGTCCTGATTGATCCAGGAGCCCGAGTGAAGGTGGCTGACCCTCCGAGTGGCCGGCGCGGCTTCGAGCGCTTTGGAGATCGTCGCGGTGGTGGTGCGAACCGCATCGTCATCGAGCGC
>JBGPVY010000019.1:0-20412 GCA_041491905.1 Nitrospiraceae bacterium
CACCATTCGTTCGCCGAACGTCAAACAACATGAGATGCCGCTGAGTCGCCAGGCCTTGGAAGTCGCCTACACAGGCCGCTCGCTCCTCGAATTCGCAAAATACCCCAAGGAACCGCCGTTACGCCTCATTTCGGTTCCCATCATCTATCGGGGCAGCCTGCTCTATATCATCCAGGTCGGCACCTCGATGGACTCCGTCGAAGAGACCCTGAACCGTCTCCTGTTAGTTCTTCTGGTAAGTATGCCCATCGCGCTGGCCGTGTCGCTCGCCGGCGGCTGGTTCATGGCCGGCCGAGCCCTTCGCCCGGTCGACGCGATCACGCTGGCTGCCCAACGCATTGCAGGAGGCGATCTCACCCAACGACTGACTGTCCCGACCTCGGCCGACGAAATCGGCCGTCTGACCAATACGTTTAACGACATGATCGACCGGCTTGAAACCTCCTTTCGACAGATCCGCCAGTTCAGCAGTGATGCCTCGCACGAACTGCGCACGCCGTTGACGGTCATGAAAGGGGAAACCGAACTCGCGCTTCGACGCCCTCGCGAAACCGACGACTACAAAGTCGTCCTAGAGAGCAATCTCGAAGAAATCGACCGGATGACGCGCATTGTGGATGAGTTGCTCTTTCTCTCCCGGGCCGACATGGGCGAGGTGAAGATGGATCATCTGCCGGTCCCACTGGACACGCTCATCGAGGACCTCCACCGGCAAGCTTCGCTGTTGGGGCAGGAACGGGACATCCAGGTCGTGCTACGAACCACCGTACCGGCAGTGGTATTGGGAGATGAACTACGCCTGCGCGAACTGTTCCTGAATCTTCTCGATAACGCAGTCAAATACTCCCGCCCCGGCGGCACAGTCGACATCGCGCTGACGATCGAACAGACTCACGCACGGGTGTCCGTGACCGATTACGGCATTGGGATCGCGCAAGAGGATCAGTCTCGGATCTTCGACCGGTTCTACCGCACCGATAACGCGCGGGCCCATACCAAGAAGGGCACGGGCCTTGGGCTGTCCATCTGCGCCTGGATTGTCGAATCCCATCGCGGGCGTATCGAGGTCCAGAGCAAGATCGGCGAAGGTTCGACCTTTACGGCGATGCTGCCTTTGGCCCCCGCATCGGCTAAACAACCTCTAGCAGGACGCTGAAAAAGCCCGCTCCCAGGAAGCGTGAGACGTTAGACGTGAAACGTTAGACGTAGGATGGCCGAGTGCTCCCCCTCCGAACCGTTTCACGTTTCACCTTTCACGAACGACAAGGACGGCCATTGGGTTTTCTGTATGCCACAATAGTTTTTCAGCGTCCTGCTAATCGAACACCACGGTTTTTCTGCCATACACCAACACCCGTCGTTCAACATGGCGGCGCACGGCGCGGGCCAGCACAATCTCCTCCAGGTCCCGTCCTTTCCTCACCAGATCATCGACGGTATCCCGGTGGCCTATACGCATGACGTCCTGCTCGATGATGGGACCTTCATCCAGATCGTCCGTGGCATAGTGGGCCGTGGCTCCGATGATTTTCACGCCCCTGTCATAGGCCTGCCGATAGGGATTGGCGCCGATGAACGCGGGTAGAAAGGAGTGATGGATATTGATGACCGGACAACCGACCTGTGAAAGAAAGGTGCCGCTAAGGATTTGCATATACCGAGCCATTACCACGAGTTCGACACGATGATCCTTCAGCAAGGAGAGAACTTGCTGTTCCTGCTGCGGCTTGATCTCCTTGGTCACGGGACAAACGGAGAAGGGGATCTTGAACAGTTCGGCCCAGCCGGCGCAGGTATCGTGATTGGAAATAATCACGGGGATATCGATGTGCAACTCGTCGCGTTTGTGCCGTTGGAGCAGATCCGCCAGGCAGTGATCCTGTTTCGAGACCAACATCGCGACCCTCGTTCGGCAGCTTGAAGGGCGAACTTCATAGCGCATCTCGAAGGTCTTCGCGACTGGAGCGAAGGCGGTTGCGATCTCATCGGACGGAATCTGCAAACCCTCGGCGGCAAACTCCATGCGCATAAGAAACTCGTTCGTCTCTTCATCTGTATGATGATCCGAATCGAGAATGTTCCCGCCGAAGTCGTGAATGAAGCCCGAGACACGGGCCACAATACCCCTGCGATCCTTACAATGGATCAGGAGGACGACAGATTCTTTTCGGTGTGTCATCGTGGGCCTGTCTTCCCGATGAGAGTGATTAGTCTAAGTGTAGCAGGCGAGCAACGAAATCGGTGGGAAATGGCGCTAGCAGGATGCTCAAAAAGTCCGTCCAGCAAGGCCGCAGCGAGTGAAGGCCTGAGGCGTACCCTCTGGGGTCGTTGAGGGTCTGAACGATGCGAGAACGAAGCTGGCGGGCTTTTTCATCATCCTGTTAGGAGACGATGTGACCTACAAGATCGTACATAGCCGCATCGGTGATCTCGACCTTGACGAGATCACCTGCTTCGGCTGATCCATCATTGATATACACGATGCCGTCGATCTCTGGAGCCAGCCCTTCATGGCGTCCCTCGAGCAGTAACCCTGTCTCTTCGGAGACCCCTTCGATTAAAACCTCCATCACGGAGCCGATACGGGCCTGGCCTCGTGCCGCCGCAATCTCTTCTTGCACAGCTAAGATTTCATTTCGTCGTTCGTCCATAACTGATCGCTCGACCTTGTCATCAAGCCCGACGGCCGGCGTGTCTTCCTCGTCCGAATACAAAAACACTGCTACCCGATCGAACTCGGCCTCTTCCACATAACTTCTCAATTCGTCAAACGCCTGCTCCGTCTCTCCTGGGAACCCCACGATGAAGGCCGTGCGAAACGTGACGCCGGGAATGCGCGTCCGGATCCGATCGACGAGGGAGGTGATGGCAGCTCGATCACCCAGCCGGTGCATCCGCTTGAGCATCCGATCGTTGATGTGTTGCAGCGGCATGTCGATATACTTGGTAATCTTTTCTTCTCCTGCGTAGAGATCCAACAACTCATCCGATACCTGTTGCGGGTAGAGATAGAACGGTCTGATCCAGCGCAAGTCTTTCACCTTCACCAGCTCGCGAAGTAGTGTGACGAGGCCTTGGCGTACACCAAGATCGACGCCATAATTCACCGTATCCTGGGAAATGAGGTTGACCTCTTTCACACCTTCAGCGGCGAGGCGCGTGGCTTCGGCTACAATCGATTCCACGGGGCGGCTTCGCTGCTTGCCCCGCATCAGGGGGATCGCGCAGAAGGCGCAATTTCGGTTACAGCCTTCGGCGATTTTCACATACGCACTATGGGCCTTCCCGAGACGGAGACGCGGCGCGTCTGCGTCGTACAGATAGGGAGGCTCGCTGATCCAGAGCCGTTGTTGCCGCTTCTTCGGCGCCAGCAGATTCCGGCAAATCTCCGCGATCTTCCCGAACTCACCGGTCCCTACCACGCCGTCGAGTTCCGGCAATTGTTCGAGGAGATCTCCTTGATACCGTTGCGCCAGACAGCCTGCGGCAATCAACACCCGACAGTACCCTGCTTCTTTTAGTTTGCCGTGCTCAATGATCGTATCAATCGACTCCTGCTTGGCCTCTTCGATGAAACCACAGGTATTGATGATGACCACCTCGGCTTTCTTCGGATCATCGGTCAAGGCAAACCCGTCCGCCACCAACATGCCCAACATGACTTCGGAATCGACCTGGTTTTTCGAACAACCCAAGTTGACAAAGCCGATGATGGTCTTCTTGCTGCTTGGGCGAGACGGGGTAATCAATCGTGATGGCATAGGAAGCAGTCTACGGGATGGGTGAAAAGTCTGTCAATCAACAGCCCCTTGTCAACGGCAATGTCGTGCGCGGCGAGCGCTGCAGCGGCTAGTTCCATGCCGTCATTCCCCGGGGACCCACCGAATATTCTCATCTTCTCTCCTCCCTTGGAGGGCGAGGAGGCTAGCTCCCTGACCGCGCGCAACTTTCTCACCCACCCACCCACTGGCACGCAGAGACGTGCCATTAGCCCGAGCGAGGCCCTTCTGATTTTTTGTAGCTCTCTTTAGGGGAGTGGCCAAGGCTGCCCTTTACTGCGCGCATCGAACGAGCACAGTTTTATCGTGCGCGTTCTGCGAGCAAGAAGGGCACCTGGCCGCTCCCCTCTATCCTTCTGAGGGCGCGCGTTGCGCGAGCAAGGGGATCAACCTCCTTGCCCTCCCGTTCCCTCTTATGGCATCATGCCCCCCTCTTGGAGGCGCGCATGGAGCATTTGCTCGAATACGCCGGTTCC
Organism: Nitrospiraceae bacterium; assembly: GCA_041491905.1. Classification (GTDB taxonomy): domain Bacteria; phylum Nitrospirota; class Nitrospiria; order Nitrospirales; family Nitrospiraceae; genus Palsa-1315. Next base: position 4,256 of record JBGPVY010000019.1, read on the forward strand.
GTGCATATCTATCTTGGACCGTACCGCGGGAATCCGATTGCCTTGTACTTGAGGCGGACGGAGACCGGGTGCCAGATCGGCCCGAAGGTCTATCCGTGGAATGACATCGTGGGGACGGGTGAGACGCCGAATAAGGCGGCCGCGGATTTCGAAGAGAAATGGAAAACGAATGGTCTCTCGACCGATATGTACTCCGGTCCCTCGTGGGAAGGAGGCATCAAGCCGGAAAAACCTGCTCCTCCCAAGCCGCCCGCTGCTCCCAAACCAGCGGTATCCGCTGCTGCATCAGCACCAGCGGGCCAGCCTAGCGTGTCTGCAGCCTCTCCGGTTGACACCACACCGGCTCCAGCTCCAGCCCTGGTGGTTCAGCCTGCCGACAAATCCAGCTAACTCACTCTATTTAGCAGACTGCGGAAGAACTATGTTGGCACGCGAGAACTTCGAGGGTTCGCACGTGTGGCTCAACAGGGGAACTCTCCCGCAGGGTGCTCAAAATGGCCGTCCAGCAAGGCCGCAGCGAGTGAAGGGCCGACGCGTACCCTCTGGGGTACGTGGAGGCTCTGAACGATGCGAGAACGCTGCATGGGAAAAGGCGCGTCTCGGCGCGCCGGGATCGGGCGGGTGAGAAGGGCGACTTTTTCAGCATCCTGCTAGAGCGAACGTTTTGGAAGGTGGCCTTCAGAAGAAGGGCCGGCCAGTTTGCTGTGCTTCAGGCCGTATCCCATGTAGACCACAATGCCGATGGCAGTCCAGACGACGAATCGAATCCAGGTCACCCATGGGAGAAAGCTCATTAAGCCGAGGCAGGCCAGCATGCCCAAAATGGGGACGACCGGCATGAATGGAAGCCGAAATGGGCGAAGCTGGTTGGGTTTCGTGTAGCGCAGGATCACTACACCGATACAGACCAGGACAAAGGCAAAGAGAGTGCCGATGTTCGTCATGTCCGCCGCGTCGCCGATGGGAATCAGGGCAGCGAGCGTGGCCACGCCGATGCCGGTGAGAATGGTAGCATAGTGAGGCGTGCCATAGCGCGGATGCACGGTTGACAGCCAGGGGCTCAAGAGGTGGTCGCGCGACATGGCAAAGAATACCCGAATCTGACCCAGCATCATCACGACGAGTACGCTGGTAATTCCGGCCACGGCCCCAATGGCCACAATCGCCGCTCCCCACTTGAAACCCACTATACTCAGCGCTTCGGCCACCGGCGCATCGATGTCGATCTGTGCAGCGGGGATCAAGCCGGTCAGGACAGCGGCCACGCTAATGTAGAGGGCGGTGCAGATGCTGAGTGAGGCGATGATTCCGATCGGCAGATCCCGCTGAGGGTTTTTGGCTTCCTCAGCGGTCGTCGAGATGGCGTCGAATCCGATATAGGCGAAGAACACAATCGCCGCTGCGGCACCGACGCCGGCGAATCCCTGTGGCAGGAAGGGCGTCCAGTTTTCGGTTTTCACGGCCGGCGTCCCCACGGCAATGAAGAAGAGGATGACCGCGAGCTTCAAGCACACGATGATGCCGGTTGCGCGGGCGCTTTCTTTGATCCCAATGACGAGGATGATGGTGACGAGTAACACGATAATGGCGGCGGGGAAGTTTGCCACGCCCCCGTCAGTTCCCCAGGGTGGGTGCGTAGCCCAGTGCGGCAATTCGATCCCGGCCAACCTGAGCAGCTTGTTGAAATAGCCGGACCACCCGATGGCGACGGCGACACAGGCCACACCGTATTCGAGAATCAAGTTCCAGCCGGTGATCCAGGCCAGGAATTCTCCCAACGTTGCATACGAGTAGGTATAGGCAGAGCCGGCCACGGGAATCATGGTGGAAAACTCAGCATAGCAGAGTGCCGCGAAGGCGCAGGTCAGGCCGGAGAGCACGAAGGACAGAATGATTCCAGGCCCTGCCCCGGGCCGGTGGGCATCGCCGACGATGGCGGTGCCGATCAGGACGAAGATGCCGGTGCCGATAATCGCGCCGATGCCAAGCGCGGTCAGATCCCAGGCCGTGAGGGTTTTTTTTAAACGATGATCGGGATGATCTGCGTCCGCGAGAATTTGCTCAATGGACTTGGTTCGGAAGAGTCGGCTAATCACCGTATCTCCTTAGCCCGCATTATTCATGACGGTTCGTCGCGAAATCGCTGAGCCGCGTCGCGAGACCGGCGCGCGGAGTCGTGAGGACCCGATGCGTACTCGTGCAGTACGGTGAGGGTCCGAGGGGCGAGCCCGCCGGCCGAAGGCTCGTCGTAGCAGTGGATCGGCGATTGTAGCAGAAGTGTTCATGAATAATGCGGGTTAGGCCGCGGGGATGGCGGAAGGCGCTGTAGGGTCAACGCGTTTCTGTTCCATATGGGGTCAAGTATAGCAGGCTTTCTCCGTAGGAGAGCCGAGCGAGACTGGCGGGACGCGTTGATCTGGTTCATTCGGTCTGTTTTGTTCATCTGGTCAGTCTCGTTCAACCAAACAAACCAAACAGACCAAATAAACAAGAGAGACCGGCCGGTTTTCGTGTTTCACGCGCCACGGTCTGTGGCGCGTGCGGCGCGCAGAAAGGCCTCGAACAATCGCCGGTGGAGGGGGTGGCGGTCGAAAAGAAATTCCGGGTGCCACTGGATGCCGAGAAAAAAGCGGTGGGCCGGAGATTCGATTGCCTCCACGATACCATCGGGGGCAAGGGCGCTGGCGATCAATGACGGCGCGACGGCTTTGACCGATTGATGGTGCGAGCTATTCACTCTCATCGACACCGATCGCACGATGCGGCGGAGCAGGCTGCCGGGCGTGACTGTGACGGTGTGACTGAGATTCGTCGCAGAGGTCCGTTGCCGATGTTGGAGCGGTGTCGAGATTTGGGATGAGATATCCTGAAACAGACTGCCGCCGCAGGCGACGTTCATCGTCTGCATACCTCCGCAGATGGCGAGCAGAGGGACATCAGCCTGTTTTGCCAGGTGGACGATGTCCAGTTCAAAACTCGCGCGACGTTCGCTCACGATTTCGAACGGATACCGCTGACGTTCGCTATACAATGACGGTGGAAGGTCCGGCCCGCTTCCGGTAAGGAGGAGTCCGTCGAGCTGCTGCAGGAGACGCCGTCTCGTAGGCCGTTCTGCCAGGAGTGGAAGGACCAGCGGGACGCCGCCGAGTTCTTCGATGGCACGGATGTAGCGTGCGCGCAAAAAATAGGTGGGCTCGTTCCCACCCCATTCCTTCCGATCACCGGCGTTGAAGTCTGGTGTGACGCCGATGATCGGTTTCATTGGCTAGCGGGTGGGCTCCGGAGCAGGGGCTGGTGCCGGTGCATCATTCGAATCAGCTAGCCCCAGGAAGCGGATGGGCCGATTGCCTTGTAGGTGATCGGGGGTAATGATGTAGGTGCCGCGGAGACTGGTATCCCAAACGCTCTTCGCTGCTTGCTCATTCCCGCCCGACAACGCATAGGTCAGTCCTCCGACAATGCCGCCGGTGATGGCAAATACTGCTTTCAGTGGAAAATATAACAGGGTGGAGAAACCGGCAGCAGCTTGCATGCCCGCGCTTGACGCGTTTCCGCCCTCGGTGCTCTCGCTCGATGGAGGGGCCGCGCTTTCTTGACTCCACGCCGACGGCACCATTGTGACGGTGCATAGGGCCAGGAGTAAGGAGACTGCCACCAGTTTGAAGCTGGAAGCCTTACAGGGGCGATTGGATGAAGACGAGTATGTGTTCACAGATAATCCTCCTTCTACGACAGAGCGAGCTGAGCGGCAGTGGTTGACTCCAGGGCGCTTACCCACGATTTAGTGGTAGTGGGGTTATAACAAATTCAACACTGATTGCAAACCCCCTGCCGTGCTCGCGGGGAGTGTCTTTGCCTGCATTATTCATGAAGGTTCGTCGCGAAAGCGTGCAGACGTGAAGGGAGACGGGCACTCGGAGGCGTGAAGCCCTGAGGCATACTCGTGCAGTATGTCGAAGGACTGAACGGCGAGACTGCCCGTCACAGCCGCGTATCCACGCTTGCAGCAGAAGCTTCATGAATAATGCGGGCTAGGGAGCGATAACGTCTCTCAGTACGAGGTCCAGTTCAGATGCAATGTACGACGTGATGAAGTTCCTCCGCTTGATTACGGTGTCTCTAACTTCAGAGATCCATGTGTCGTCTGCGAGACATTGGTTCTCTTGAGTGATACCGGATTGCAACGCCAGGTCCAGCTTGCACCAACAGACTGCTTGGATAAACAGCTCATGGGCTCGCTTCTGATATGATAGACGATCTTCATCCGCGCGATCGGCTAGGGCCAGGGCCAACCACCGGGAGAAATCAACGTCGGTGATGAGCGTATCAATCTGACTCTGGGTGATAACGACGGCGACCTGGATTCCGCCCTTCCAACTCCGTTTCTTGACGTTAAATACACAGGAGGAAGTGAAGGGTTTCCCCTCCACTGGCTGCGGTCCGACAAACAGGGCCACGCGGAACTGGGAAGGCTCTGGTGCATACTCAACTGCCATGGTGCGCACTGTAGCATGACCACCGACCTCAACGGCCGTCTCATTGACGGCTTGGGAGCGCGACGATAAGATGCCCTCTACCATGACCACAGCCATATATCAGCGTATCAGCGAGATTCAGCAGGCACTGCGTGATGCCGAGATCGACGGCTGGCTCTTCTATGATTTCCGCGGGAGCGACCCTCTCGCCTATCGCATACTCCAGCTCGATCCTACACTCCATGTGACGAGGCGATGGTACTACTGGATTCCGGCGCAGGGGGTTCCTGTCAAGCTGCTGCATCGCATCGAGCCGCACGTGCTGGATACATTACCGGGACAAGCTGACTGCTATGTGTCGTGGGAGCAGCAACGGCAGATCCTTGCGCGCCTGCTCGCCGGTGGCCTCCGTGTCGCCATGCAATATTCTCCGCTGAACGCGGTTCCCTATGTGTCGCGCGTGGATGCCGGTACGATCGAGCTGATCAGAAGTTACGACGTCGATGTGGTCAGTTCAGCGGATTTGATTCAGACGTTTGAAGCGCGCTGGACGGACCGTCAACTCGAATCGCATCAGTTTGCCGCCGCGGCGCTGCGGCGCATCGTTGATCAGACATTTAGTTCTGTACATGACGCAGTGGTACAAGGCCACGGTCTCACTGAATATGGAGTGCAGCAGTTTATTTTGGCTCGTATACGCGAGGCCGGGATGGTCACGTCGAGTGCACCGATCGCCGCCGTCAATGCCCACAGCGCTGATCCCCATTATGGTCCGACAAAGACGGGGTCAGCCGAGGTCACCCGCGATGCGTTGCTCTTGATCGATCTCTGGGCCAAACGAGCGGAGGCCGGTTCGGTCTACGCCGATATCACCTGGACCGGCTATGTCGGTCAGACCGTCCCGGTGAAACACCGCGAGATTTTCGACTTGGTCCGGCAGGGGCGGGACGCGGCCCTGACCTTCGTCCAGACAGAAATAGCTTCCGACCGTCGCCCATTTGGCTGGGAAGTCGACGATGCCTGCCGGCAGGTCATCCAACGAGGCGGCTATGGCGATCAATTCGTCCATCGCACGGGCCATTCGATCGGTGAAGAAGTTCATGGCAACGGAGCCAACATCGATGGCTTGGAGACACAGGACTCCCGCCGTCTGATGCCGAGGACCTGCTTTTCTATTGAGCCAGGGATCTACTTGCCCGGCGAGTTTGGGATCAGGAGCGAACTGGACGTGTACCTCGCTGACCGTGAGGCCTTGGTATTCGGGTTGCCGTTGCAGAGCGAGATCGTCCCGCTCTTCTAGCCCTCTCTCCCTTCCTTGACAGTGCCTCCTACTGGCCTATAAAGTTGATTCGGTTCTCAACAAGGCAAGGCCGACGGCGGTTTGTTATAGGGAAAAGGATTCACGCCATGTTTGGTACCATGGGGATCTCGGAACTCATCATTATCCTCGTCATTGTCCTCATCATTTTCGGGGCGGGAAAGCTCCCACAAATCGGTGAAGGAGTCGGCAAAGCGCTCAGAGGGTTCAAGAAAGAAGTCAACGATATTCCCCCGCCGGATGCGGCACCACCCGAAGCGGATCAACCGGCACCCACGCAGGTCCAATCAACGTTCCAGGCTGCATCGGCACCGACGATTACGCCGGGACAGACTCTCGCCGCTCCGAAGCCCACGGCACCCTATGCGCCTGGGCCGGAATTGACTCCCGGGACCACTGCCGCCTTGATGTACAACATAGCGGCTCCGCCACAGCAGGCTCGGCCAATGACATCAACGGCAGCTCAGTCGGTCTCGGCCCAATCGCCGGGGCAGGGCCAGCAGCCTCCCACGATGGAAGAACGCGCGGCTGCTCCCACGCCGATGATGCGGGCGCAGTACCCGCCTCTTCCCGCTGGCGCCCAGGCCAAACCAGTAGTTAAACGCCCGTCGGCCATTGTCAACAAGGATGCCGTGGCCCGCGTGCAGGCGCAGCAGGCGGCGATGAAGGCGAAGGCCGCGCAGCCGGCCGGCATTTCCCCAGGGGATATGCAGAGTTTGGGAGAAGGACTTGGGGATGTGTTGCGGACGTTCAAGCAGGCCGTTGCCGATGTCCGTAATTCGGTCGACCCCGAGATGCGGACAATCCAAGCCGAAATGGATTCTGCCCAGAAGGAATTCCAGCAATCCATCGAAGCGGCCAAAGAACCGCCTGCCTTGCACGAAGAGCCTCCTAAACAAGCGTGAACTGGGGTGCGGTCTTCATAAGCCTGCCCGATACGTGCACCCTGCTCTGTCGCACCTCCTCTCGCACCATCGCGTATTCAGTCGTCCTGTCAGTCCTCTGTCTCGCCGGTTGTGTCCAGGATTCTCCGCCTTCATCGAGGGAGCACACGGTCTCGCTATTGCTGGAGTTGCTCCGCGATGAGGTGCCAGAGATGCGGCGGACGGCTGCAGAATCTCTGGGCAAGATCGGCGACCCCCGAGCCGCGGACTCCATTCTCCCCCTCAAGCACGATCCGGCAGCAATTGTCCGCGAAGCCTCGGTGCTGGCCGTGGGACGCTTGAAACCCACAGCCACCGACGGAGTGGTTGCCTTGTTGACGCAGGCGCTGGAGGACCCTGTCGAATCGGTCCGCCAGGCGGCGGTTGTGGCGATCGGCGAGATCGAACCAGGTTCTCGATTGCTGCAGCCTATCGTAGGGTTACTACGATCTTCGGATGCAACGATTAGGAGAGCGGCGGTGCGGGCATTGCTACAAGTCGACTCAAGCCAATCGGTTCCTGCGCTCGTCGCAGCAGGACATGACTCCGATGCGGAGGTTCGACAGGGCATTGTGGCGGTGGTGGGTGAATGGGGAGGGTCGGCGGTCTCCCCTTGGCTCAGAGAACGTTTGGCCCATGATCTCTCGCCCGGGGTGCGAGCAGAAGCGGCCTATCGTCTCGGAATGCTCAGCGATTCTGATACGAGGGCAGCGCTCAACACGACGATCGCGAAGGATCCAGACAGTGGGGTGCGTCGCTGGGCGAACCGAGGAAATTAGGTCGCGAGGCGGGAACGATTCAACGCATCGACGAGTTCGACAAGCTCTTTGCGGGCCTTTTCATTGATGTTGGTAAATTGGATACCCATCCCGGGGAAGAGCAGATGCCGTTCAGGCTTGTTGCGGATCCAGGCGACCTTCGCTTGGGCCTTGTATTTTTCCCAAGGACGATCGGGCAGTGCAAACTCGACGGAAAGCTCGGTCCCGGGAGCCAGCGGGGTGCTGCTTTCGATGAACAACCCGCCTGCACCGATGCCGCCGGTTAAGCTGTCGAACTGTTTGCCTTCCGGGGTCGTGTAGCGAACTTTCAAGGCGAGCGGGGCTCTCGGATGTGAGCGCGCATGGGCGAATCGCACGTCGTCGTCGCCGGCAAGAATCTGTTCAATGACCACTCCCCACGGCAGGGCGCCGAGCAGTTCTCCCGTGGCACTATGAAGCATGACCACTTCCCGGTCGGCATTCATCTCAAGGATTTTGTTCTCATGCACTGCCGTCGTGATCACAGTATATTTCATGGTCAGGTCCTTGTATTGAACGCGGGACGATTCGGTGGCAGATGCATAGTCGCTAGGCCGGCTGCCCGACGGGCTGGAGCGATTTCACCAGTTCGAGCACGCGGTTACGGATATCGGGGTTAATCTCCGTAAAGCGCACCCCCATGCCAGGGCTAAACGTATATTGGTCTGCTTTAGGGCATACCCACGCGACCAGACCCTTCGCCGGCAACCATTCTGACGGCTGCTCTGGTAGCGAAAATTCAAGCGCAAGTTTGGTGCCGACCGGTAGAGTGCTCAGACTTTCGATAAAGAGCCCGCCTCCGCCGATGCCGCTCGCACGACTTTCAAACTGCTGACCTTCCGGGGTTGTGTATTTGACACGGAAGGTAAGTGTCACGCGCGGCTCATTCCTGATTTCTCGGCTTGCCTGGGGTTTACGATAGGCCAGAATCTGGTCAATGACGAAGTCCCAGGACAGATTGCCCATGGGTTCGCCGTTGATTCCCAGAAGGGTGATCACTTCACGAGCTGCGTCAAGGTCGAGGGCTTTCCCTTTGTGTCGAAGGCTTGAAGACACGGGATATTTCACACGTCCTCCACGTTCAATCTGTAACGCAAGTATAGCGCAGCATTTCATCTTGTCGAGGAAAAGCGTAGAGTCATGAGCGTCGCCACAGGTTAGGTAGGAAGAAGGAGCAGAGAGTATTCAAAAGGGACGTTGTCAGGGAATAACCAGGCCAGGATGATCCTGGCCTGGAGGATTCTGAGTAGACGTCCTGTGGGTCGGGCGAAAAAATCTACAGTTATAACGGGTTAGGCGGTCTTCACATCCTTGTCTTGTTCGAAGATTCGGATGGGAGCGTGCTTGCCGAGGATGGCATCCTCGGTGATGAGGACTTCCTTAATCTGCTTCTGAGAAGGGGCATCATACATCACGTCCAGCATCACGTCTTCGAGGATGGCACGCAATCCTCGAGCGCCGGTTTTTTGGAGAAACGCTTTTCGTGCAATCGCCCCGAGCGCACCTTCCGTGAACTTGAGCTTCACCTTCTCAAAGGAAAGCAATTTCTCATATTGCTTCGTGAGCGCGTTTCTCGGCTCGGTCAAGATTCGAATGAGTGCGTGTTCATCCAGCTCATCCAAGGTGGCTACGACCGGCAGCCGACCGACGAACTCCGGAATCAAGCCGTATTTGAGGAAGTCTTCCGGCTGAACTTTCGCGAACAGTTCGCCAAGTCGCACCTCGCTCCGTCCGCGAACTTCGGCTCCGAATCCCATCGCCTTCCGATTCAGGCGTTGCTCGATAATTTGTTCGAGCCCGACGAACGCTCCGCCGCAGACGAACAGGATATTGCTCGTATTAACCTGAATAAACTCTTGGTGCGGATGCTTGCGCCCGCCTTGAGGCGGCACGTTGGCGATGGTCCCCTCGATGAGCTTGAGCAGCGCCTGTTGCACCCCTTCGCCCGAGACGTCGCGGGTGATGGACGGGCTGTCGCTCTTGCGGCTGATCTTGTCGATTTCATCGATGTAGACGATGCCCCGCTCGGCCCGGTCCACATCGTAGTCCGCTGCTTGCAGGAGCTTGAGGATGATGTTTTCCACGTCTTCGCCGACGTACCCTGCCTCTGTGAGCGTGGTCGCATCGGCCAGCGTGAAGGGGACGTCCAAATACTTCGCGAGGGTCTGGGCCAATAGCGTTTTCCCTGTGCCTGTGGGACCCAGCATAAGGATGTTGCCCTTCTGGAGTTGCACGTCGTCAACGTCTTTATCCTTGGCCGAGATTCGCTTGTAGTGGTTATGAACGGCCACCGCGAGAATTTTTTTGGCCCGCTCCTGTTCCACGACGTATTGATCCAAGTGGTGTTTGATTTCCACCGGCTTTTTGAGTTTCGACGAAATCTCTTCTTTGGCTTCTTCCCAATCCTCGGCAATGATGTCGTTACAGAGGTTGACGCATTCGTCGCAGATGTAGACGGTGGGCCCAGCGATCAATTTGCGGACTTCGTCGCGGCTCTTTCCACAGAATGAACAACGGAGATGTCGATCCATCTTATCCGGTTTCGCCATGCATCCTCCCCTGTTACTTGTCCTTGGCCAGGTCTTTCCCTGCGTCGCCACTGATGGCCTTGAGAAGCTTCGGTGGCCGCGTGATAACTTCGTCGATGAGACCGTACCGCTTGGCTTCTTCTGCCGACATGAAGTAGTCCCGTTCGGTGTCCTGGGATATCCTCTCCAGCGGCTGGCCGGTATGTTTGGCCATGATCTCATTGAGTCGTTCGCGGATTTTCAAGATCTCTCTGGCATGAATATCGATTTCTGTGGCTTGCCCCTGAAACCCGCCCATGGGCTGGTGAATCATGACTCTCACATTCGGCAGGGCGAATCGCTTGCCTTTGGTTCCGGCGGTAAGCAAAAAAGCCCCCATGCTGGCGGCCTGGCCGAGGCAGATGGTGTTGATCGGGGGTTTCACATACTGCATGGTGTCATAAATGCCCAATCCTGCCGTGACGCTTCCCCCGGGGGTGTTGATGTAGAGATTGATGTCCTTTTCAGGGTCCTCTGCTTCGAGGAACAAGAGCTGGGCAATAACCAGGTTGGCAAAGATGTCGTCGATTGGCGCACCGAGGAAGATGATCCGGTCTTTCAGGAGCCGAGAATAAATGTCGTAGGCGCGTTCGCCTCGGTTAGTCGTTTCGATAACAATGGGAACTAGCATGCACGTCGTTCCTTTCCGTTTACAGCCTGTTGAAGCCGAGGTGCAAGGCCGACCCTGCACCCTCGACACTATCCCTGAATCACCGCATTGCGGTAAACGAAATCCAAGGCTTTATCCACCAAAATCCTGGTGCGTAACTCATCGATGGACTCTTGTCCTCCGGCTTTTACCATCTTGACGAGATCGGCCGCCGGCACTTTGAGCTCCGACGCCAGCCGCATGATTTCGGCGTTGAAATCGTCCTGCGTGACCGCCAGCCCTTCTTTCTCGGCGATCGCTTCTAACACGAGGCTGAGCTTCACGCGGCGTGCTGCTTCATTCCGATGCTCCTGGCGAAGGTTTGTGAGATCCTCCGTGCCGGGCGATTCCTGGGTGCCAGTCTTCCGCTGTTGCTGCTGCACGTGCTGGCGGATGATGGCTTCCAGCTCACGCTCCACCAGGGTTTCCGGGAGGTCGAAGTGGTGGGTCTCCACGAGCCGTTTGATAATCGTGTCCTTATGGGTGTCTTCGATCTCTCGCTTCAGCGCCCGTTCCATCCCGTTCCTCAGTTTGTCTTTGATTTCCTGGAGCGAGTTGTAGGGGCCACAGTCTTTGGCAAATTCATCGTCGAGGGCCGGCAGCTTCTTTTCCTTGACGGATTTGATTGTCAGCGTGAACACGACCGTCTTGCCGGCAACGCGAGGATCGGGATGGCTGGCTGGGTATGGCTGGGAAATTTCGAGCACGTCACCCTCTTTCTTCCCCCCGACATGCGAATCAATTTCCAAACCCAAGACGGACGCGTGTGATCCGACCTTGTGAAGTTGACCCTCCTTCTTCGTTCCTTCCAGCGGTGCTCCATCGAGAGCGCCTTGCACATCCAGCACGATATAGTCTCCGTCCACAATGGTATGGCCGGCCGGCGCGGCATCCAGGCGTGCCTGTTGTTCGCGCAAGACCTCAAGTCCTCGGTCGAGCTGTTCGTCGGTGACGGTGCGTTTGTCGGGCTTGAGCGAGATCGGACTCGGTGCTTTATAGTCCCGCAACTCGATTGTCGGCTTGATCTCGACGGTCGCGGTAAATGTAAAGGGTTCGTCCTTCTTAATCTTGACCCGGTCCAGCGGGGGAATTTCGACGAGGACTGGCACAATCCCCGCTTGGCGGACGGCCTTGTCGTAGAAGTCCGGCACGAGGCTTCGGATCACGTCCTCTTCCACGGTTTTGGCATAGCGTTTTTCCAGCAAGGCCAAGGGTGCCTTGCCAGGGCGAAATCCTGGGATGTTGACCTGGCGGTTCAGCTCGACGTAGGCTCGGGCAAACCGTTGCGTGACCTCATCGGCCGGCACCTCAATCTTGAGGGCGCGTTTCATCGGTCCTAGTTCAGTCACTTCCATTTTCATAGCTGGCGCGTACCCTTTTCCTTGTACGAAGCCTTGCGCGGGCTGCCGAGCCGTAGCCGGCTGCCCGGTCGTGGTCTGGTGCGAGAGGGGGGACTTGAACCCCCACGGTTACCCACGAGATCCTAAGTCTCGCGCGTCTGCCAGTTCCGCCACTCTCGCATGGTGGGGTCTGCAGGAGCCGACTCCAGGATGATGAGCAAACAAACAAAAATACACGTTCCTGTGGGTATTTTGTACCGTTGGATGTATCCCACTGTCAACCCATACTCCTGCGGGGTGGAAGTGTGTTCACTTGCGTGCCCATGGGAGGGTTAGCATCCATTTCTAACCCGGATTACTCATGAATGCGGTCGCGAGATCGCTTGGAAGCCAGGCGAAGGGCACGAGGCGAGAGGGAAGACATTCCTTCTGGTCACCCCTAGCCTCTAGCAGGATGCTGAAAAAGTCCGCCAGCGGAAGAAGACTGTTATTTGGTTTATTTGGTTTGTCTCGTTTGTTTGGTTAAACAAGACCAACTAAATGAACAAAACAAACCAGATCAACCAGATAGACCGGGCTTGTCCTAGACGTGCGGGCGATTGAATTTCCACCGTGCCACAATAGTTTTTCAGCAGACTTCTCGCTTCGTGCCCCGCGCCCAAACAACGGCGGTTGCAGTAGAAGCCTTCGTGAATGATGCGGGCTAAGGTAGCCCCAGCCTTCAATAACATATATAATCAGGTAGCATAGGTAATTCATCGTCAGCATACCGGTAAGAGGTGCACAATGCGCGTTGCGCTACTGCTCTCAACTCTGGCTTTCAGTCTTGTGGCACTTCCCTCTCCTCCCTCTTGGGCCTACCGAGACTATTTCACACCGGAGCAGAAAGCGTTGCTGGATAAGATTCAAACCGTGCGCATCGAGGCGATTGCACTCACAGACAAGGGAGCCGTTGATGCTGCGCCGATTGCCGAGCTTGTAGCCCGCCGGATCGGTGAATTGGGATACACGGTGGTGCAAGAGGCCGGTAAACCCCATGACGCGGTATTCAAAGTAAAATGCGAACAGCGAAAAACATGGGAAGGCACGACTGCAGCAGGAGGCGATGCAGATTTGCCCGATGCCCCGTCTCGGCTGTGGAAAGGCCCCGCCTGTCAGATGACCTATCTCCTCGGTGACATAAAGGTCAAATGGCAGAAAGAGGTTCGAACCGAGTTTGAAGATGCGGGACAAGCCGCGCAATCGGCCAGCGCGGGAGATCCGGGAACCTATGCCATGGGTAAATTGAGAGATGTACTCGAGACATACGAATTCCCCTTGTTGCTGGCCGCTGAATGGGGTCAGCCGGAACGTCTTCTAAAGTTGCTCGATCGATCCGATACGCCGCAGGCCAGAAGGTTCAAAATTATTTCTCTCTTAGGCGAGATGCAAGCCGACGAGGCCTTGCCGAAGCTGAAAGAGGTGCTCAAGGATCGTGACCTGGCGAAGCAAGCGATTGGGGCGATGGGCAATCTCGGCAAGGAGGGCATTCCGCTGCTTGTCGACATCATGAACACGTCTCCGCAGCTTGAATTGCAGGCGGCAGCAGCCAAGGGCTTAGGACAATTGGGCGGGACACACGGCGATGCGTCCGTTGTGCTGCCGTTGCTCGCTAAGCTGCAGGATCCCAAGACAGACTGGTCCGTGCTCACGGAAGTGGCCTGGGCTCTGGGCAAGATCCCGGATAAACGATCGATCCAGCCGCTCTACGATCTCGACAAGAAACTACAAGCCATGCGCGATCCGGAGAACGTGCCGTTGAAGAAACTCAAAGAAGCGGTGTTCTGGTCGATCAAACAGTGTGATACATGGGATCAGTTCAGCTAGTCCGCTGTGACGGGGAATCACGAGGAAAGTGGCTGCCATCTGTGACGTGCTGCGCATTGATGCTCAATGCCGCCCCTTCAGTGCGTCTCTGATCTCCATCAATAATTTCTCTTCGTTGGTCGGCCCTGGTGGCGGTGCCGGAGGCGCTGGAGGCGCTTCTTTCTTGAACCGGTTGACCTGCTTGACCAACATGAAGATCACGAACGCAATGATGATGAAGTCGAACACGGTTTGTAGAAATACCCCGTAGTTGAGCGTCGGGGCTCCCGCGGCTTTGGCGGCTACGAGCGATGGCTGACTGGTGCCCGAGAGGGTGAGAAACAGCCCCGTGAAGTCGACGCCTCCCAAGAGCAGACCGATCGGCGGCATCAGCACGTCGCTGACCAGCGAGGAAACGATTTTCCCGAACGCTCCGCCGATAATGACACCGATCGCCATATCGAGCACGTTGCCCTTCATGGCGAAGTCTTTAAATTCTTTCAACATAGTTCCTCTTCACGTAGTTGGATTGTCATACGTTGTCAGACCATCGCGACGATCTCGCTGGTGCTCGCCCGGTGCTGCGACGCACTGTTGAGATCCACCGTGGCGGTTGCCGCTGAACTCTTGTTCTCTTTTCCTTGTGCCGTTCCAGTTACGCAACTTAGAATTTCGGCATCTTGTCCTTCAATAAATCACTACCTTTTTTCAGCTTGTCTCCTCCTGGGGTTCCCCCACCTTGTGGTGACAGACTGGTCAGTTGATCCTTGACCTGTTTGACCGTCCCCATGTTCTTCTGAAGATCATCGACATTTTTCTGCATTTCCACCAACGCACTACCCAGCTGGCTCACTGACGTCGAGAGCCCCAAAATGCCTTGAGCGGAGGCATAGTGCAGCGACAGGCCTCCCAGCCCAAATCCCAAAAAGAATGCCGTGACTATCATGATGGATGTACGAGAGCTATCCTTCATATTCCCCTCCCTCATTGTTAACCGAACTTACTGATATACACGAAATACTGGACACCTCATTCATCGTCGGTTGCGTCATTTCGGGCAGCCACACTGAGATATTTAACTAAGCAAAGTCAATGCCGTTGACATGGATGGGCCCATTTCATTGAAAATACGTACTGGAGGAGGGTTTGGCAGATATGTGAGATGAAGTCATTGCTCCGCATCTGTGTGACTAAATTGCGGTTGCGCGGGCTGTTCTGCCACAGAGAGGTGGTGAAAGAATCGGGACGAGTTTGAATACAGAGGGAAGGTGGATGCGAAGAGCATGATGGCTGTCACCTGGAGGCCGGCCAGGATACCCAGCCTGATGAGAACCCTCATCGCCACACCTCCCCTTGATTTCTTTGCGGTATAGGAAGTGGACCAGGAAGGGTCAAATCCATGGCGATGAGCACGGGAGGTCACCTTGCCGGTCACCAGACCGCATGTTAAGATGCCGCCTCGCGAAAATCGGTACGGAGAGGTGCGAGAGTGGTCGAATCGACATGCTTGGAAAGCATGCGTCCCAGCAATGGGACCGTGGGTTCGAATCCCACCCTCTCCGCCACATGAAGACTTGAAACGTGAGGCGTGAAGCGTAAGGGGCGAGAGCGCAATATTAGAATAAGAAAGGTCCGAGGGTGGGATTCGAAAAGGGGGATCGCGGGGGATGTGTCCCCCGCGTGGGGAGGCTACGAGGGGGTCGCGACGCGAGGAATAACGAGCGTCACGTTTGCGGACGCCGGCGAGTTGGTGAGCCGGCCGGAACGGGCCCCCTCTGTAGGAGCGTGAGCAGATTCAGCGAGCGCGACGTCGAATGCCCACCCTCTCCGCCACATGAAGCCAGTGCTGAGTTATTAGTGCTGAGTATTGAGTTCGCAAGAACGGTGGCGAAAAGTTGGCGTCACCGCCTGTGAGTCTTTCTTTTAACTCACAACTCATAACTCAGCACTCAGAACTTTGGAAAAGGGGCTGGGCCCTGTGCGACAGAACCCTGTGAACCCCGCCAGGTCCGGAAGGAAGCAACGGTAAGCGGTCAGTTCTGTGTGCCGCAGGATCACCTGGCCCCGCTCTTCTCTTGCGAGAAATGGTGAATGTGCAATGTTGAATGGTGTCGGCTCTTCTCATTCATAACTCAACATTCGGAGCGTAGCGACGTTGGATTACCAAGTCTCTGCCAGAAAATACCGGCCGGGTACGTTTGATGACGTGATCGGACAGCCACACGTTGTTCAGACGCTGGTCA
>JBGPVY010000099.1:0-9277 GCA_041491905.1 Nitrospiraceae bacterium
CGAACGGCGAGCGCAAGGGTGAGATGATTCCCGCCCCACAGCACGGTCCGCAACAGCACGGGACGACCTTCATGCACAAGGCACAAGGTCGTTTTCGAGGCCCCGACATCAATGATCGCCATGTCGCCGGGAACCTGGGCCCCTTCCTCTTTCAGAAATTGGCTGACAGAAAACAAGGCCATGCCGTCAATCGTGATCACAGAGGGGTTCAGATCAGCGGAGGCCATAAACCGCAAATGTTCAGCAATTTTTGCTTTGGGTGCTGCGGTGACGAGGACTTCGGACCCTTTGGCTTTCGCGGTCCCTTCCTGGGATTCTCGCGCCGGCAACAACAGACTGCCGACGGTGACGTCCTCCAAGGGCATAGGAATCAGATTTTCCATTTCGAACGGGACGACCTGCGCCAGCTTGGAGGCATCGCGAAAGGGGAAGGAGAGGGTTCTGACAAACACATCCTGGCAGGGGAGTGCTGTGACAATCTCCCCACTGCCATACAAACCATGCTGCCAGAGGAAATTTCTGAGCATGGCCGCGCGATGCGCCGGCTCCGTGTGTTTCTGACGCCCATAGGGAACGGGCAGGTGGAAATATTCCACCGATTCACGCCCTGTCAGGCGGCGGCGAAAGCGCACGGCCTTGAAGGCAGTCTGTCCGATATCGAGCCCGACACATTCAGCAATCATCGACAACTCTGTTCACTCCTCATACTCGTCATGAGCCCGGTTTGTCTGGTTCATCTGGTTGATTTGGTTCATCTGGTTAGTTTCGTTCAACCATAACACTAGATAAACCAGACAAACTAAACAAACCAAATAACGGTTTTCTTCCGCTGGTGGACTGTTTCAACATCCTGTTAGAGAGCCACTCTCGCGGTCATGATCGGCCCCACCAGTTTGAACGTCAAGGGGGTCCCAGGCTGGAACGGCGGCAACGAGAGGCTCGCCGCTTTTTGAGCAAACCCGGCACCAGGAACCACAGTGACCGTGAGATCCAGAAGGCTCTGCTGCAGCGGCTGCCGCAACGTCACGCGCCCCTGGGCCGTAAACGATCCATCTACGCCGGCTCCCTTCAATTCCGTGACGTCGCATGCGCCGTCGCGGCAGGCGAGCGCGGCTTGGATGAGGCCGAACGTGAGCGAGGGAATCAAGGAGGTGCCGGCAGCGATCCGTTCGACTACGAGGTCCTTGATTTCGACCTTCACGGTCCCTTCCCCTTTGAGGGCAGCAGGGGCGCCTTGTGCGCTGTCCCATCGATGCATGAAATCTCCCTGGACTGTCCCTCGGCTCACGTAGGGTTTCAAGACTGTTGCAAGATCCATCTGCTGGAGATGGCCTTTGACGGCAACAGGACCCCGTAACGACCACGAGGCCGCAGTCAGAGAGCCCGTGGCTCGTCCAAATCCCGCTTGCGCCGCTCCCGGTAGCTGGACGGCGTAGTCTATCACCAGTTGCCCTAAAAATGCCTGAAAGACTCCAATTGTTGTCCGCACGGCTTCAACTGGAATCACTCCGATCGTCGGTCCAGCAAGGACAACATCACGCCACTCAATGGCCACAGGAAAGCCCACCGACCAATCCGCGGCACGAACCTCCCATCCACTCGCACGATTGACTTCGGTTAACAGGCGGTTCTGGAGCGGGCCATAGGGAAATGTCAGGAACAGAAATGCGATGAAGCAGGCCAGCGACGCCAGCCCCCAGCCCAGAGGGCCTTTCAGCTTCAGCGTCTCTGGCCAGGCAAACGGCCACGTCATCATGAAGCCCCCACCGCCACCCACTGGCGAACGGTCTGGAGTTCCGCATTCTCTAGGAGCACCGTCAGTTCGATCAAGAGCGCTTCCGGAGTCCCGGGCCGCCCACGACCATCCCACTCATCCACCCAGAGACGGCTCTTGCCGTCGTAATAACGCACGTTGAACCCTGTGACCTTGGTGGCCAGCTCGACCTGCTCAACGGATTCGTCCGTCAGCCCGTAGAGATTCCTGCGCACGAATCGAAGGAGCCGATCCCCTTCTCTGGTGTAGACGATACGAACCACCTCGGTATCTTGGGTCGACTCCGCCCCTCGAAACTGGCCCATTGTGAGAAAGGCTACCGAATCGGCCGGCTGACCGCCCTGCTGGCCGTTGATCCCCATCCAAGGACCGGTCGCGGGACCCACACCGACCGACAGCTCATCGATCATCACGCGCAACGTGCTTCGAACGATCTGCTCATTGGCCGAGTTTGCTCGTGCCGCATCAATCGCACTCGTCGTGACATAGAGGGACCCAAAGACCAAGGTGGCCATCATGGCGACCAAAGACACGGCCAGCAGAACCTCGACCAGGGTAAAGCCGCCCTCAGAACGCTGTGGCGTTTGTCGAAAAGACATAAGTACTGACCTCGACCATTTCTTCCGTTGTCCCTCGTGGCCATAGGACCTGAATCTTCACTTCGCGCACGATTGGCAATGGCGTGGGCGACACAATCCGCTTCCACCGGTAATTCGACGGGCGATTTGTGATCTCGGCGGTGGCTTGCGATCCCAGGGGAGTTGGAAGAAATTCTCCGCCTGTTTCACCGATAGGCAAGAGCGTCCCCAACTCCGTTTCGATCAACTTTTCCTGCGCGAGGATCGTGGCAGTCGTGAGTTCCTTGGCTCTCGCATGGAGGTCGAGATCCCAATTGCGAAGTCCCAATAAGATCGGCAGCGCCAGCGCGAGAATGCCTAGCGCGATCAATACTTCCAATAACGTGAAACCCCGTTCACTCCTCATAGAACACTCGTCACTGGCACCGCTTTCCCAGCCTTGGCGTGATTACCTGACTGCCCCTGCAATCTGTAGCAACGGTCTCACACGATCGGGAATTGTGAGCGGCCTGGGGGGCTCAATCCGCCCGTCGCTCATGCGGATCGCACCTGTGACCGGCTCAATGGCAATAGCCAGAATGTTGTTGCTCGTATCCACTAAATGCATCGTTGCCGGATCGATCCTTCCAGTGGGGTAGAAGAACAGATCGACCCGACCGGATTCTTTTTTCCCCTGACTCACCAGAATGTCTGAAAAGCGAATGGTTTCAGAGAGTTTCAACGGCGTGGCCCAGATGGCATCGACCGGCACCTTTTCTTGGTTCCCATCCAGAATCATCG
Source organism: Nitrospiraceae bacterium (assembly GCA_041491905.1). GTDB lineage: Bacteria > Nitrospirota > Nitrospiria > Nitrospirales > Nitrospiraceae > Palsa-1315. The sequence continues at coordinate 3,133 of JBGPVY010000099.1, forward strand.
GCCAATAGACTCCTCGGTCCATATCAACGTATAGATGCACCGTCTTCTGGGTTGACATGGCCAGGCTCTGAAGGGATCGCACAGTTCCGACCATTCGTCGGCCGACAGAGCCAAGATTATCTTCCAGCGAAATTCGCGGCAGGATGATTCCCAGCAATCCGACGAGCAAGAACAGCACAATGATGATTTCCAGGATGGTGAATCCACGGGAGGATCGTAAGGCGTGAGGCGTGAGGCGTAAGGCGCGGGACAAGCGCGAAAGGCGAGACATGCGCGACTGGCGTGTTTCACCGAATGACGAAGGACTAACCCGCAGGAGGCTCAAAAAGGCCGTCCAGCAAGGCCGCAGCGAGTGAAGGCCCGAGGCGTACCCTCTGGGGCGCACGGTGCGACGAATAAGGAGCACCAAGTCTGTGCGCGCCGCCGAGTGGTGAGGCGGCCGGGTCCCCGTTGAGGATCTTGTCGAGCCGAGAACGCCGCTGGCGGACTTTTTCAGCATCCTGCTAATCCTTGTCCAGATTCCAATTGGTTATATCGGCATTGATGCCTTCGCCACCCACTTCGCCATCCGTTCCAAGCGAGATAATCTCGTAATCACCTTTCGGACTCGGACTCAGGTACTTGTAGGGATTTTGCCAGGAATCTTCCGGAAGTTTTGGAAGATAACCGCCGAGCTTCCACTTCTTCGGGATCACCCCGACCGAAGGTTTTTCGACCAAGGCCTTCAATCCTTGTTCAGTTGAGGGATAGACTCCATTGTCGAGTTTGTAGAGCTGTAGGGCTCCTTCGATATTCCGAATTTGAACTTTTGTTGCCGTACGCTTGGCATCATCGGTCCGCCCCATGATGCGAGGGATGACCAAGGCCGCAAGGATCGCGAGAATGGCCACCACGACCATAATCTCGATGAAGGTAAAGCCACGTTCACTGCGGAGAATATGGCGTGATGGGTGATGGGTGATGGGTGATGAGTGGGAACTCGCGTATCTATCTGTCTTTCCCCAAAGCGGACTCACGCTCTCGACCTGCACTCTTCCACTCATCGGACACCTCCCGTTCCCGTCAATCTTGTCACTCATCACCCTTCTCTGATCACTGCCTCTAGCAGGCTGCTGAAAAACCATTTCGGCACACATAAACTTCGAAAGTGCGCTCGTGTGATACGACAGCGGAACATTCCCGCAGGAGGCTCAAAAAGGTCAGACTTCTCACCCACCCAATCCCGGCGGTTATTTCACCCTCCCGCCCTGAGTCTGCCAAGACAGCCTCTTCGCCCAGGGACGCGCCTTTTCCCGAACAAGGCCGCAGCGAACTATCACTTTATAAGGGGTGGCTGGGATGATCCCAACTGCGCGCGTCCAACGAGGGCCTTCTTAGGCCGCGCGTTGCGCGAGCACGGGGATCGTCCCAGGCCACCCCGCCCCTTTTTCAGCCTCCTGCTACCGAACCATCTGTCCCATCTCAAAGATGGGCAACAGAATCGCCACCACGATAAAGAACACCAAGACACCCATGACCAGAATCATGATGGGTTCCAGCAGCGACGTGAACCGCGTAATGACCCGCTCCACTTCTCCATCATAAATGTGTCCGATTCGACGAAGCATCTCCTCCATTTCACCGCTCCGTTCACCGACCGCAATCATGTGGGTGACCAGTGCGGGAAATTCTCCGCTGCGCTTCAACGGTTCGGCAATCGTTTCCCCTTCGCGAATATTCTGTCTGGCCCCTTCGACCGCATGTTCCAGCACACGATTGTTCATCACACGCTTTGCGACATCCATAGCATCCAACAACTGCACACCGCTCGCCAGCATGGTGGCCAGCGTGCTCGTGAGCCGCGAGATGGCGACCATGCGAGCGACCTCGCCGATGAGCGGAACCTTGAGCAGCCATCGGTCGGCCGTAATCTGCCCCGCGTCCGTCTTCAGCGCCCGACGCACGGCCCACACAATCAAACCCACCGCACCAAGAATCACCGCCCAATAGTCTGCAAGAAAATGGCTGATGCCCATCAGTACGACTGTAGGCCAGGGGAGGGCCTGCTTCAAACTCGTAAAGACGGCGGTGATTTTCGGCACGACAAAGGTCATGAGGAAAAATAACACCGAGACACCGACGATCAACATCAGGGCAGGATAGAGAATGGCATTCGTTACCTTATGCTTCAGAGCCAGCTGCTTTTCCAGAAACTCCGCGAGGCGGAATAAGATCTGATCCAACGCCCCGCTGGCCTCACCCGCCCGCACCATGTGCACGTAGATCTGGGAGAATTCGCGCGGATAGCCCCCCAGCACCGCGCTATAGGACACGCCTCCACGGATTTCTTCGCGGATATCGGCCATGAGGCTCTTCACGGATTTCTTCTCGCTTTGATCCACCATCACCCCGAGCGCATCGACCAGCGGCAGACCAGCCACCAGCAAGGTCGCCAACTGCCGGGTCATCATCGCCACATCGGTTGTGCTGAGGGCAGGGGAGCGGCCGATCCCAGCGGAGGATCTGCCGGGAGCACCCGCTGTCGAGCCGGCCATGGCAGAGCCCTGTTCCACCATATCGGTGGGAAACACGCCGACCTTCCGCAATTTCACGCGCGCAACTTTCGAGCTCTCGGCATCGATGATGCCGGTCGCCGCTCCGCCGTCGTTCCGATAGCCTTTATATTGATAGACGGGCATCTTGCTAGCCCTCATTATTCATGACGGTTCGTCGCGAAATCGCGGAGCCGCGTCGCGAGACCAGCGCGCGGAGCCGTGAGGACCCGATGCGTACTCGTGTAGTACGTTGAGGGTCCGAGGGGCGAGCCCGCTGGCCGAAGGCTCGTCGTAGCAGCGGATCGGTGATTGTAGCAGAAGCGTTCATGAGTAATGCGGGCTAAATCTCTACTTCCTGTTGGGTAATCCGCATCAACTCTTCGGTCGTCGTCACCCCGTGAAATACTTTCTCTGCACCTTCATCTTTCAACGTCACCATCCCCTTCGCCATCGCCGCTTGACGAATCGACGCCGAGTCCGCCTTGCTGCCGATGAGGCGACGGATCTCATCGTCCAGCACGAGGAGCTCAAAAATGCCTGTTCGGCCTCGATAGCCGGTTTGGGCACAGGTCGGACATCCGGCTCCCCGATAGAATGTAGGGCGCACCCTCGGCGGAACGATACCGAGTCGAATGAGTTCTTCATCGTCCGGGTGATAGGGCTGCTTGCAGTCCGAACAGACCTGCCGCAGCAACCGTTGCGCTAAGACGGCCACTACGGAGGAGGCAACGAGAAACGGTTCGATGCCCATGTCGATCAATCGTGTGGCCGCGCTCGCGGCATCGTTGGTGTGGAGCGTGGAGAAGACTAAATGCCCCGTGAGTGAGGCATGAATGGCGATTTCGGCGGTTTCACGATCGCGAATTTCGCCGATCATGATGACATCGGGATCTTGCCTGAGAATCGACCGCAGCCCTGCGGCAAACGTCAGATTGATCTTGGGATTCACTTGCATCTGGCCCACGCCGAGCAGCTGATACTCCACCGGATCTTCGACGGTAATGATGTTCTTGTCCGGCGCATTGATGTGAGTCAACGCCGCATAGAGCGTCGTCGTCTTCCCGCTCCCAGTCGGCCCGGTCACGAGAAGGATGCCGTGTGACAACTGAATCAGTTGCTGGATGATCCCCAACCGCTCCTGCGAAAAACCCATCTCCGCCAGATTCAGGAGACGGTTCTCTTTCTCCAACAGACGCAGGACCACCCGTTCACCATGTGATGTCGGCAGCACCGACACACGCAAATCGACATCCTTACCCGCCGTCCTGATCCGAAATCGGCCATCCTGCGGCAATCGTTTCTCCGCGATGTTCAGAGCCGCCATGATTTTCAATCGCGCGATAATACTCGCCTGCAGATGTTTGGGGGGTGTTAAGACGGGATAGAGCACCCCGTCAATGCGATACCGAACGACCAATCCCCGTTCGAACGATTCGAAATGAATATCGCTCGCGCGCTGCCTGACCGCTTGGAAGAGCACGGAGTTGACTAACCGAATGATGGGGGCTTCGTCTGTGGCATCAAGAAGGTCTTGCGGTTCATCCAGCTCATGAGCAATTTGATCCAGGCTCTCACTGGCCGCGATGTCGTCCATCACTTGCTCTGCGCCTGCAGGACTCGCCGCTTCGTCGTACACACGATTCAGGCAGGCCAGGAGCGACAAGCTGCTCGTCAGCACCGGTTTGATCGGAAGGCCGAGCAACAGTCGCAGGTCGTCCAATGCAGCCGTTTCCATGGGATCGGTCGTCGCCACAATCACCGCTCCATCCTCTGTCTTGAGAGGGAGCACGTGATAGCGGCGGGCGAAGTGGATAGGAACCTTCTTGACCCATTCATGGTCGACCTGGCTCACATCAAGATGCGGAAGCCAGGGAAGTTCAAATTGAACGGCAAGCGCCTGGAGGAGTTGATCTTCGGTCACCGCCCGGAGTCGGACCAAGATCTCTCCGAGGCGCCCCCCCTTGGTCTGCTGAAGGTTGATGGCCTCAAGCAATTTGGCTTCGAGCACACCGAATTGCTGTTCGAGGATCGTTCCTAACAGCGGCCGCCCGCTATGTTCGTCGTTTACCACAGAACACCAAATGGATGGTCCATCCCTCAAAAACCCATCTGCATCGGGACAATGCCACAAGCCTTTGGAACTAAAAGGTTACTCCCTACCGGATCACTCTGGCAAGGTATCTGGTTCAATTGGTTTGTTTAGTTTATCTGGTTGATGTGGTTCATCTGGATAGGTTCGTTCAACCAAACAAACCAGACAAACCAAACAAACCAGGTTGTTGAACGCAGCAAGGGGCCGCAACAGATGAGGATACGGCGGATTCAGCGGATGTCGAACGTCATCGCGGTTCGCTGATTGTTACGCAGGACATCAAGTTTCACTGTATGCTCGTTGCGGAGCTGCTGGAATAGCGTGAGCATCGTACCTGGATCACGAATGTCCACGCCATTGACTTGCTGGAGGACATCCCCGTACTTCAAACCGATTTTCTCATAAAAGCTGGAGGGTGCGATAAAATCTAGACGGAACCCATTCATCGCTCCATTCACCAGGTAGGGTACGGCTCTCGCCTGGGACAATAACTTGGGCAGATCGCCCATCGCTTGTTCAACGTCTCTCCGATCGAGCACTGTACGCACTGGACTCCCAGGCACCGGAACTACGGCTGATCCCGCTGTGACTGGGGCAGACGGAGGCTTCTCGACCTGCGCGGTGGCGAGTTCAAGCAACTCCTGTTGATCGCCCTGACGAACGACCATCCCGTCCCGTCGGATTTCGCTGATCTCACCCGCATCGGGGATTTGGTCGTGCAACCGGAAAAATAGTTGGCGTTTGCTGGAAAGTTCTTCAACGATAGCCGAGACCCCCTCATGATCGCCGATCACCACCCCCAGCAGCTTGAGCTTCGACGCCAGATTTAACGGAGCACGGGAAGGCGGTGCGCCGGACCCAGCAGCGCTCATTCCCAGGGGATCGGGCGGCAGGGGAAAGAGTCCGCTCGTCCGAATGCGCGCAACCAAAACGGGCAGGGTAGCATTCACGTCAGTCTCTCGGTCGGAAGCCGGTGATGGCCGTATCAGCCCTGCCGAAACAGACAAGGCCTCGGCAATCACCGCGTTGATGATGTGGGCCACGAGAAAGGTGCCACACATGACATAGGCGAGTATGATGCCCCGACGCAAATTCATAGTCTTCGAGACCGATTAAGGATCACTCATCCCATCCAGAACGTCATTCTAGTGCGGAGCGAAGGTCCCGTGCAAGAACAACCTAAGTTCCGTGAGGCGATCAAAGTAGCTCCGGGGTCGGGCGGGTAGGGAGAGCGACTTTTCAGCATCCTGCGGACAGCGGGAGCAAATTTGAACGAATCGGCCGAACCACGTGCTGTATTCCCTCTCTCACGCCCATTGAGAGAGGCGCAAAGACATTGAAACGTAACGGGTTCGGAAACCACCTTGAATGGTCCAAGATTTGCGAACTTCATGCCAGTTACCATTTATATATATCTTCCACAGGAAACAATAACGTGAACGAAACCAATGCATTATTCCTGACACAAGCTAACCATCCTGCCTCAAACCGAGCCTTGGCGGAGAATGAAGACAGTGCC
>JBGPVY010000231.1:0-4819 GCA_041491905.1 Nitrospiraceae bacterium
AACTGTTCCGTGGCGCGAACTATTGCGCCTCCTGCCACTTCGATAAGGTCAAGGATGTGACGCAGAAAGATCTGCCCGGTGAGATCTTGCAGGGGACGATTTGCCAAGATTGCCACATGGAGCCCTCGACCGGGAGCTCCACTTCGAAGCGCGGCGCCATGACCCGCACAATCGGTCGTCACTGGTTCCGCGGCGTGGTAGTTCCCGGCACCCTCATCAAGAATCGCAACCTGCAGGCCGAATGGATGCCCCGCGTGGATCTTGAGGCCACCAAGTCGGCCTCTGCGGTGGAGGGGACGGCGTTGGTGAGAATCGGCAGCCTCCCTCACAGCTTTCCTGACGGCGACCCGGTGCTCAAGCAGTTCTATCTGATCATTACCGCCAAGGATGCGCAGGGCAAGGTGCTGAAGGAAGAGACCAAGCAGTTTGGCTTGCCCTACGACAAAATTCTCCGGGGCCCGATTCCTGATCCCTTCATTAAGGGGGGCCATACGCGAAAAGTCCCTTTCTCTCTCGCGATCCCGGCCGGATCGACTGCCGCGTCGATTGAAGCGGTGTTGAACTATGCGTTGATTCCGACGCCCGAACCGTCGCTCAAGGAGAAATATCTCGCAACTTTGGCGACCGACAAAGAGCGGGAAAGCGCGAAGATGATTTTCGATGAATATACGCAGCCCCGTCTGCTGACCTACCGGGCCAAAACGCTCTAACAGGATGCTGAAAATGGAGGTGGGGTAGCTGGGACGATCCCCGTGCTCGCGCAACGCGCGGCTTGAGAAAGCCCTCGTTGGACGCGCGCAGTTGGGATCATCCCAGCCACCCCTTATAAAGTGATAGTTCGCTGCGGCCTTGCTTGGGAAAAGGCGCGTCCCTGGGCGAAGAGGCTGTCTTGGCAGACTCAGGGCGGGAGGGTGAAATATTCGCCAGGGTTGGGCGGGTGAGAAAGTCGCCTTTTAGAGCATCCTGAGGCTATTTTGACATCGGCACCATTATGTAAGATTCCGACGGTGTATGGTGTATAAACTGAGTTTTCCCGCAGCCTGCTAAGCCGTCGAAGCAGAAAGACCAGTATCAGTATAAGGACCAGCATGATGGTGCAAAACTCGATCCATGTGAAGATCGGAATCGTTGCGGCGGTCGTGGTGGTTGCGTTACTTCTCGCTCACTGGCTCGACCGCGGCACGTTCGCGCAAGAAGCAGCGATGTCGCAGAGCACCATCGAACAGGCCTTTCCGAGTTCCAGCAAGTGCAAACGTTGCCATGAGCGCGTGTTTGAAGAGTGGGAAACCTCTCCGCTTTCGCGCTCGATCCATTCCCCGGCCTTCCGCGCCTCGCTCGATGTCTTCTTGGCTTCCACGGCAGGCAAAGACAAAGCCCTGTGCTTTCGCTGCCATGCGCCGCACGTGCGCGAATTCCCCGATCAGGCCCAGCTTTTTATCGATCAAGCCAAGGCCGGTGACCCGTCGTTGGATGGGGTGGCCTGCGCGCAATGCCACTTGATCAAGCAGGTCGATCGGACGAAACAACCACCAGAGCCCAAGTACGAACTCGAGAGCAAGACTGTCTATGGCCCCTATAAGGATTCTGTTCGGAACCGTGCGCACCAGTCGATGGAGCTGGGACTGTTTCAAAAGTCCGATCTCTGCCTCAATTGCCATCAGTCGGTGCCCTCGGCTGCCAGCTTAGGCAAGACCAGCGATCTTCTGGGTAACTGGGATCAGAGCAAGACGGTGCAGTCCGGCAAAGAGTGCCAGACTTGTCACATGCCGGAGCAAATCGGCGAGTCCGCGAACGGGGAAAAGAAGCGCAAGGTGGCGAACCATACGTTCCCCGGGCGGATTGGAAAACTCCGCCAGGAAGCGGCCAAGCTGGACGTCCAAACGAAAATCGAGGGCGAGAAAGCCACGGTCACGGTAAAGGTGCAAAGTCTCGTTCCGCACAATCTTCCTACCACCCATCCTGCCTGGGCGACTGTGGTGTTGGATCTGGACATCAAAGGGAAGAATCTGAAGACTGTGTTTACCGACAAGCGCATCTATGGGCGAGTCTATCAGGATGCCAAAGGCCAGAAGACGAGCTTCGATTTTGAGGCGATCAAAGTTCTTGAGAATACTGTCTTGAAGCCGGAAGAAACACGCGTCGAGACCTTTACCTTTCCCACGCCGAAAGACACCAAGACGTTCGATGTTGAGGTGACCCTCAACTACGCGCCGATCACCGGCCCCGCCCCATTCCTGCAGCGTGTCGAAGCCGAGTCCTCCAAGGGATTGCAAGACCCAGTCTTCCAGCCGATCGAGATCGTCAAGTACGCTGAGAATATCTCGGTCAATAAGTAACGTCGTTCGTCGCTCGTGAAGCGTGAAGCGCGAGCGAGACAAGCAAGACGTGCGCGACAGGCGCGACTCGCGAAGATGAAACTTCCAACCCGTCTCGCTTTTCTCGCAAGTCTCACGCGAGTAACGAGATACGCTTCACGAAGGGTGTTCAAAAAGCCTGACCAGCAAGGCCGCAGCGAGTGAAGATCCGAGGCGTACCCTCTGAGGTACGTTGAGGGTCTGAACGATGCGAGAACGAAGCCGGCAGGTTTTTTCAACACCCGCTACTCGGAGATGATGCTGGAGCCCGGAGACTTCATCTTAAAAATCTGAACGGCGTTGTACATGCCCTTGGCTGGGTGGTTGAGGATGAGGCGGGAATTGGTAATGTGGGTGTCGAGCAATTCGTATTGTCCACCGCTGAAATAGATGTCGCAGTCATCGATCGCACAGTTCTTGTAGACGTGGTTGTCCAGCGACAGTTGCGCCTTGCTGAACTTCTGTCCCTCTACCAAAATATAATCAGGCGCCACGCCCACGTTCATTTCCTCCGCCGCGCACTATAACAAAGTCGACCACCGCCGTAAACCTGTCGCTTTTGGAGGCAAGATGAGCCCAGTCCAATAACCTCTATGGAACTCGCGGCGCAACTGAGCATAATATCAAGGCACTCACGATAAGTCATGATTGGTTCAAAACCAAATGTTTTTGAGCTACCATGGTGTAAATAGTTCCTACGGAACTCTCGCATCTTGACGGGACTCCCCGTATCCGCGTAGCCTCCAACCCTGACGTACCAGTTACCTCGACTGCTCGCTCCTACGCGCCTTGCATTCTCCCCTGCGCGATGGATCCCACGGTCCCCGCAGCTCCTACGCCAGCCTCTTTCTGAAGCGCGACACTCTTTGATGTCGGACATCACGACTGCCGGCGCTTGCTTCAGCGAGTCGCAGCTCTGACAGGGAAGATTTTCCGCTTCGGTATCGGGATCATCCCTGGCCGAGAAGGTGGTGGTGTCTTCAATGAAAGGAGGGCAGGCCATGACATTCTCCACCATCGTAATGACCGGGCTTGTGTTGGTAGGGAGTGCCTCTCTTGCCGCCGCGAATCCGGCGATGCTGCCCAAGCATCCCGGGTATCCATCGGGCGGAGAGTATGCCAACGACACCGGGCAAAACAATCTGACCGTTGAGCAATCCCTCAGCAGCGCCGCCGCGTCAGAGGATGCGCACACGGGCCAGAAGCTGGTGGATCCCAATAATGCCAGGCTGCTGAAGCCGCAGGGAGCCGGTCAACTGCCGACGATTCAAGGGCCTCAAATCACGATTGAGCCGCCGGTCACTGAGGCGACTCGCATGCCCAAGCAGTAGCGCCCTGGTCGCGCCAGAGGGAAGGGCCTGCCTCTGGCCCATCCTTTCCCGTATCTGGGGAGGGTTGGGTGAGAGGAATGGGCTCAGCCAAGGGGCAGGTGTGGGACACTCGGATGCGTAGAAGAGAGGGATTGCCATGTCACAGCTAGGAACTCTTGCTGACCGGATCCTCGACGCGGTGCGCGGTGCTCCTGGTTGTCAACTCGATGAGTTGGTGCTGAGCGTACCAGAGCTCACCTGGAACCAGGTTTTTCTCGAAGTCGATCGTTTGAGCCGAACCGGGCAGGTGCGGATGACGGCGATGGGCAAGGGGACGTATACAATCTGGCTGCCGAATAAGGAGAAAAGCACCCGACCCCCGCAGCATCTCTCGTGATCCGCGAAAAGATGTGAACCATGACCGTGGCTGTTCCGGGAGCTCCGATCACCCAGACCGATCGCGGCCGCCACAGCAGACCAGGCGTTGACGAGCCTTCCGAGCCTGTGGTTCTTCAGCGCGGATCACCGACCGGGCCTAGGAACGATCCGAGCAGGGAGGCGGCCTAAAGGCTGGGCCCTTTATGACTGGCTCCAGGCGGAGCAGGAGATCCGGGACAGCTGAGTTCGCCACACGCAAGAGACCTTTTGCAAAGGAGGGTGATGATGCTGACGCACGACACCCTTCTCGATCTCTTTGTGGTGCTTGGGCGTGGTTGTAATTCTGGGCTTCTGTGGCACGTTCCGCACAGACTGGCGGTGCGTCGTCGGTCACGGCAAGAGCGTCGCCTGACCCTCTTGCTGCAGCTGTTGCATGAGGGAGGCGTCGAGCGGTTGCCTCGAAGGGAGCGGTGTGAGTAGGTGTGCGACAGCATCCGACTTCGTGATGGGATGCCCACGCTGTCATAATCTGATGGTGGAAGAGACGTTCGTGGATCGGCAGGTCAGTCCCAGCGTGTCGTCCTTCACGGGGTGGCGCTGCATGAGCTGCGGAGAAATCCTCGACCCGATCATTCTCCAGAATCGCACGCGTCACCCAGAGCCACAATACGGGCGTGCCCGGTGGTGATTGGGAGCCAACTCATCCAGGATTCGAGAGTTGACGGTCTCATGCTGAAGGGAGTTTTCTGCTGAGCCTAAACCAGTTGTTTTTGACCC
>JBGPVY010000154.1:0-7016 GCA_041491905.1 Nitrospiraceae bacterium
CGGCCATTTTCAGCTCTGATCATCGGTTTGAACCGAGAACGCGGCGCGCTGTATCGGCGTATCGAGGAGCGGATTGATTGGCAGCTGGCTCACGGCTTGATCGAAGAGACGAAGCAGCTCTTGGCCCAGGGGTATCAGCGCGACAGTGCGGCGATGAAGGGCTTGGGGTATCGGCAGGTGGCCGAGCACTTGGCCGGCGAGTATGACGTTGCTGAAATGGTTCGGCGGTTCAAACGGGACACGAGACATTTTTCCAAACGACAAATGACCTGGTTCCGAAAGGAACCGGGGATTCAGTGGTTGACGATCAAGGAGTCGGAGTCGGTCCAGCACACGGCAGCGCTGGTGATCGGACAGGTCGATCGATTTCTCACCACACTACGTGAGGACTGGGGATGACACGACAGGGGGACACAGCGCGCGCAGACATTGGGATCATCGGCGGCAGTGGATTGTACGACATCGAGGGGCTTCGGAAGGTCACGGAACGCTCAGTCAAAACTCCCTTCGGGGCTCCCTCCGACAAAGTGGTGGTCGGCGAGTTGGACGGGATTCGTATCGCTTTTCTCTCGCGGCATGGACGCGGACATCGGGTCAATCCTTCGGAGATCAACTATCGCGCGAATATCTATGCCCTCAAGTCCCTCGGGGTGAGCCGGGTGATTTCTGTGAGTGCGGTCGGGAGTATGAAGGAATCGATCAAGCCCGGGGACGTGGTGGTGCCGGATCAGTTTATCGATCTCACCAAGCGGCGGGTTTCGACATTCTTCGAGGGGGGCATCGTCGCGCACGTGGCATTTGGCGATCCGGTCTGTGCTTCGCTCGGGGCGGCATTGTTGGCTGCAGCCCGTACGGTCGGCGCCACCGTACATCAGGGCGGTGTCTATCTCTGCATCGAAGGCCCACAGTTTTCGACCAAAGGGGAATCCCGGTTGTATCGCCAGTGGGGTGCGAGCGTAATCGGGATGACGAATCTCCCTGAGGCCAAGCTCGCACGCGAGGCAGAACTCTGTTATGCCACGGTGGCCTTGGCAACCGATTACGACTGTTGGCATGAGACGGAAAAGGCCGTCACCGTCGAGGCGATCTTGACCACTCTCCGTCAGAATGTCACGCTGGCCAAGCGACTGCTGCGGACGGCGATGCGTGCGGTGGCCGACGTCAAGGCCTGCAGCTGTCAGCGAGCATTGCAGGATGCCATTATCACGGCGCCCGATCGGATGCCCACCTCGCTCCGACGGAAGCTGGCCTTGTTGATGGATCGGGTTGTACCGGTGAAGAAAGGATTTCGGTAAGCCATGGGAAAGTTGCTCGTAGTCGGATCGGTTGCGTTAGATACGGTGAAAACACCCTTCGGGGAGGTCAGCGAGGTCCTTGGAGGTTCGGCCACCTATTTTTCAACTGCAGCCAGCTACTTTACCAGTGTCGACCTCATCGCAGTAGTGGGGGAAGATTTTCCCCCGCAACACCTGGCCTTCCTCAAGAACCGTGGTATCGACTTGACGGGGTTAGAGCGGAGGCCCGGGGCGACGTTTCGATGGAAAGGGGAGTACACGCATCAGTTGAACGAAGCGCACACTCTCGATACGAAACTCAACGTATTCGAAACCTTTCGACCAAAGATTCCCGAGGCCTACCGATCCCCCGACCTGTTGTTTCTCGGCAATATCGATCCGGAGCTTCAGTTGGATGTGCTGCAGAAGCTTTCGCGTCCGCCGTTGGTCGCGTGCGATACAATGAACTTTTGGATCAGCGGCAAGCGAGCCGCGTTGTGGCAGGTCTTGGAGCAGGTCGATATTCTGATCATTAACGATGGGGAGGCTCGGGCACTCGGCGAAAATACGAATCTGGTGAAGGTCGCACAAAAAGTACTCGCGCGTGGGCCCAAGCACCTCATCATCAAGCGTGGAGAGTATGGGGTTTTGATGTTCAACGAGAAGCAGGTGTTCGGGGCTCCGGCCTTTCCGCTTGAAGACGTGCGCGATCCAACCGGTGCGGGGGATACCTTCGCCGGCGGTTTCCTGGGCTACCTGACGGCCACCGGCAATCGTTCGGTCGAGGCCTTCAAACAAGCGATTATCTTCGGGAGCGTCATGGCGTCTTTTACTGTAGAATCCTTTAGCCTTGACCGTTTGCGATTCCTGGACTACAAAGAGATTCAGGAACGGTTTCGAGCCTTTAAGCAGTTGACTCATTTCGAGGACATTTCATGATGCAGAACTTCTTTGCTGGTTCGATTGTTCGAGCGTTCGCGCGTCCGTTGCTTGGGTTGGCCCTGTTGATCGGATGGCTGCCTGGCTGTGCCACATCGGAAGGTTCAGCACAGAAGTCAAAAGGGTATTACCAGGAAGGCGTCGCGAGCCTGGAGCAAGATCAGCAGAAGGCCTTTGTGTCGTTCCAGAAGGCCGTGAAGCTCGATCCGAGCAACAAGGAAGCACGATACGGGCTCGGCCATATTCTGGCGCTGCAGGGTAAATTGCCCCAAGCCGAGGAAGAATTCGTGGCCGCGACGAAGATTGATGAGAATTACTCGGAAGCGTACACCTATCTGGGCCAGGTCTTGGAGAAACAGGAGCGGTGGACCGAAGCGATCACGGCATTCCGTCAGGCGCTGTCCAATCCCTTGTATGCCACGCCGGACCTGGCCCGATTCCATCTCGGTCGGTCGCTGGCTCACGAGAGTGATTACCAGGGCGCGATGGAAGCGTTTGAGGATGCCTTAGTGGTCAATCCACCCAATGTTCCCCCGGCTCTATTAAACTTGGAGCTGGGGCGGGTGTATTACAAGCTGGGGTTCGAACGACGCTCAAGGGAAACGCTGACCAAGGTGACGACACTCGATAAGGGCGGCGAGTATGCCGCAGCCGCGAAGGAACTGCTGACACGGCTCAAGCCGTAGAGAGACGCCCATGGAATCGATCGGTGAATTTTTCAGGCAGGTGCGAGAGACCAAGGGGCTCACCATCGACGAAGTCGCATCCAAGACGAGAATTCGAACTGATTTTGTGAAGGCGCTGGAAGATGGGAACTTCGCCAAGTTGCCCGATCAAGTGTTTGCGCGAGGCTTTGTCCGGTCCTATGCCCGGTCCCTCGGGCTCGATGAAGACGATGCGATCCACCGATTCACTCAATCGGCAGGCGCCTATTACGACAAGCAAATCGAGCGGGAGCGTTTGAAAGTCAGGCAGGCGGAAGAAGAGCGCAAGCGCCAAGCCAATCGAAAGGCCGTCGCGATCGCGATCGGCATCGCGATTCTCACGCTCATCTTCCTTTTAAGCCGAGAACAGTCGTCGCTCCTGGTCCGTCGTTCGAGCTCAGACCTTCCCGCATCCACATCCAAGAGGACCGCTCCACCGATTCCAGAATCTCAGGACGCCCCGCCAAGTCAACAGGCCGAGGCGGTCCCGCCGGCTCCGCCGGCCCCCAAGACCAAACCGAGCGAGGCCCCAGTCGTATCAGTTAAGCCGGGCGAAGGTAGTACCGTTGGGCCAGTGACCGGCCCATCATCCACAGCTTCGGTCGCGCCGGAGCTGGCGGCTCCGGGTCCTTCTTCGCTGGGGAGCGACGGGCCGCTGGGAGGGATTTCACTCGAAGGGTCTGGGGCAACGGAGGGACAATTGGCGCTGGACCTTGAGGCGACAGAGCTGAGTTGGGTCGTCGTTCAAATCGATGGCGGCAGTCCCCAAGAGGCCTTGCTCAGACCTGGAGAAAAGGCCAGATGGAAAGGCCAGGACCAGTTTATTCTGACGCTCGGTAACGCCGGGGGTGTCAAGGCCGAACTCAATGGCAAACCTCAAAAACCCTTCGGCCCGAGCGGCAAAGTTGCGCGCGATATCGTCATCAAACGCTGACCGCTCTTTAGCAGGATGCTGAAAAAGCCCGCCAGCGTCGTTCTCGGCTCATCGAAATCCTCAACGTACCCCAGAGGGTACGCCTCCGGTTTCGACTCGCCTGCGGCCTTGCTGAACGGCCTTTTTGAGCATCCTGCGGGAGTGTTCTGCTGTTGTGCCAGACGTGTGGACCCTCGAAGTTCTCGCGTGCCAACGTAATTGTCCCGTAAGCTGCTAGCACCGTCCATTTGATCACAGCACGTGTGCTTTGAGGAAAATAAGGGGTCGGGAGTCTTTTCTCGACAGGACGCGCGGGTGCTGGTAGAAGGTGCGCATGCCCCGCCGTCCACGCTTCGCTGCTGGAGATCTCGCCTATCATGTCTTGAACCGTCGTGTCGGGCGGCTCGCGTTATTTGAGAAACCGGCTGACTACACCGCGTTTGAGCAGATTCTGGTTGAGGCCCACGCCCAGACCCAGATCCGGATTGCCGCGTATTGTTTGATGCCGAATCACTGGCACCTCCTGCTCTGGCCTCGACGTGATGGCGAGCTGTCCGAGGTGCTGCGGTGGATCACCGTCACCCATACACAACGCTGGCATGCGCATCATCACACGGCGGGGACCGGGCCGGTGTATCAAGGCCGCTTCAAGTCCTTTCCGGTGCAGACCGACGAGCATTTCCTGACGGTGGCGCGCTATGTGGAGCGCAATGCGCTGCGAGCGAAGCTGGTGGACCGAGCGGAGGATTGGCAGTGGTCGAGTGGGTGGCGACGGACCCAAGGGGATCCGAAGCTGACGGTATGGCTCAGTGCGTGGCCGGTAGAGCGGCCGCGAGATTGGGGGTCCCGCGTGAATCGCCCGCAGACCGCATCGGAGTTGGAGGCGCTCCGGGTGAGTGTACAGCGCGGTCGTCCATTTGGTGCGGACGCGTGGGTACGCAGAATGGCGAAACGATTCGGGATGGAGTCCACGTTACGACCCCGTGGGCGCCCGAGAGGATCGTGAGAAAAGACTCCCGACCCCTTTCCCTCTCCCAACTACAGTGGTTGATGCCCTCAAAGCAGGTGGAGCCGGTACGCCATGGTGGTTTTTTAATGCTATTACGGTGTCACCGCAGGGGTCTGCGGCATTCGCTCATTCTGTGAAGAGCCAGGCCATGCCGTAGGTGAGTGAGGAGAAAGCTATGACTACACACTTACTGGGACGGTTGTTTCTGTTGTTCTCTGCTGTGCTACTAGGCTGGGGGACCGTGAGCGCGGCCGAGCAGCCAAGCCGGATGGAGACGCCTAAACCAAGAATTCAGTTTGGTTGGGTGATGGACGCGGCCAAGCAAGATCAGCTTTTTGCAAAGCTGGCATTACTCAAGCTCGGAGATACGCGTGATCTGATGATTGACACGTTGGGAAAGCCCACTACGGATAGAGTCCTTACCCCCAAAGCCAAGCGAACGTTCCTGGTCCGACGTGTCAACTACTATGTGAAGAGGGTAAATGCCAACGCCAATACAAACGATCAAATCGTGACCCTGGATTTTGATCAAGTCGATACTCTCATCGAGGTTAAGTCAAATGTCGATGGCCATATGATCAGTATTAAGAGAGGGAGTTATCCACCAGGGACTGTGATAGGAACTCTTGTGAATGTGGTGCCCAAGTGATGTCTGGATGGGCAAGGGAGAAGAAGAAAGGGGTCGGGAGTCATTCTTTTGGGGCATGAGGAAAAAGAAAAGGGGAGAGGCGACGGTTCAGGCGGGGTACGCAGGCGGGATGTGGTTTGGGAATGGAAGTACGAGTGAGTCCTAATCGGTGATGAAAGATATGCGATGAGGCAGATGACGTTCTCAAAAGTGCTGACGGTCGTCGCGTGCGCGCTAATGCTTTGTGTGCTGGCGCCGACGCTGGCGGTCGCCGACCAGGCGCAATACATCTATGACGACCTGGGCCGCCTCTCGCAGGTGATTGACGGACAGGGGAATGTCGAGATTTACACGTACTATGCGGTCGGCAATCTGGGGCGCCGCAGCAAGGACTGAGGCGCAATGGTGCCACCCTCTTGAGACTTCCGAGATTCCTGGGATTGTACATGCCCCTAACTAGCCGAAATATCGTGCCCCACCGGGAGGGCCTTCTGGCACGAGCTTTGATTCTTATCCGGTAGGATTGAACGAAAGCCGGTGGACTGAAGTGAGTACGAAGCCGGGAACGAAGTAGTGAGAGAGTAGCGGAGTAGGGAGACCTTTCGATAACATCCTGGATTGCTTGACATGAATGGAAGGCCATTGTTATATTCGCCGGCGTTTTGTCGCTTTGACATGGATCTCATGAGCCAGCGGCTCGATGCCGAATTCACGCGCGGTGGTTAAACACAAAGGAGGAAATCTGATGGGGCATTTTTCTAGGTTTCTGGGAATCAGCGCAGCGCTGATGCTGCTGTCGGTCTCGGTGGTCGGAGCCGAAGAGCGTGACCCGCTTAAGCCCCGCGTTCCGGCGGATCAGATGGCCGAAGCGAGGGCCAACAAGAGTCCGGTTGAGGCGACCCCGGAGAACATTGCCAAAGGAAAGGCGCTGTTCGAGGGCAAGGGCACTTGCTTCAATTGCCATGGTAAGAACGGGGATGGCCAGGGCGAGGCCGGTAAGATTCTGAACCCGAGCCCACGCAATTTCACGAACTGCAAGTTCCACAAAAAGCGGAAAGATGGCGAGCTCTTCTGGGTGATCAAGAATGGTAGTGTAGGCACAGGCATGGTCCCCTTGATCCCGGCCGCGATCACCGAACTAGAAGCCTGGACGATCATCAACTACGAGCGGAGCTTCTGCAAAGGCGAGTAGTTTCGTCGCAGCTGTGAGTTCAAGAGGGTGGAGGACCGAATCCTCCACCCTCTTTTTTGTCTTTCGGTCGTGTGATTCTGTCTCGTCGAACATCCGTGGAAGGCCCTTGAGAGCGACTTTTTCAGCATCCTGTTAGTGGGCTTCGGTGCCCTGGACCGCAGTGACCTTGGTCAATATCAAGGCAGCGGAAGGATCGGTTGGGCGAATCGCCGGAACAGCGAACGGGCGTTGCTCCTGGTTCATGTGGGTCTTGGAGGCCCAGCGTACTTTCTGGCTGAGATAGGTCACCGTTTCGCCGAGTGTCACGTCGCCATCCCGGTTGGTATCGGCCTCGCCGCGCAGTGCCCGCAGCAGATA
>JBGPVY010000306.1:0-3143 GCA_041491905.1 Nitrospiraceae bacterium
AGCGAACGGGCGTTGCTCCTGGTTCATGTGGGTCTTGGAGGCCCAGCGTACTTTCTGGCTGAGATAGGTCACCGTTTCGCCGAGTGTCACGTCGCCATCCCGGTTGGTATCGGCCTCGCCGCGCAGTGCCCGCAGCAGATAGTAGGTGAACAGCCCATGCCGATGTTGGTCATCCTCCAACCCCCGCCCGATGCCGCTGGTTCCGATGACATGGAGGGTCGAGCTCCCCGTGGGATTCCATTGGGGGAGGGCGATCTTGGTTCGGCTATACGGTCCCATAGGCGACACAATGCCATCGAACAGAAACACCGTTTGATTCGCTCTTAAGCGAGACAGCGCTGCCTCCAAATCCTTGAGCGGGTATGATCGTGAGGTGGTCGTGGCGGTTCCATCGTACGGAACCAGGAACGTCTCTCCTGTCGAAGTAATCGAAGCCAGACCGGCGAAATAGACAATGACGACCGCGTCCTTGTTCATGTGAGGCGGCAGCCAGTCCAGCAGAGCCTCGTCGATATCCGAGCGTATCGCCTTCCAATCTTGTAGTAGATGAACATTGGAGGCCGGCAACCCACCGAGGGACTGAAAATAGCTCGAGACCATCTCGGCATCCAAGGAAGCGAACTTGCGGGATGGGACTTGCTGGTCTCGATAGGATCCGATCCCAATTGAGATCAAGTAAGTGTGGGGTTGCCGAAATCCGGTGGCCAAAGCAGGGATTTGATCCACGTCGTCGGCCTTGATGCCGGTAGTTTGGATCGACAGGGCCAGGGTTTGAGTCGGCGGCTGAGTACGGGTTCCTGAATCAAAGACCGCCACGTGGATCTCGGCCATCTGCTGTTGGACGGCCTGCGGTACCGTCGCCACAAACTCGATCGAGCGGGATTGGCCCTGTTGCACTCGCCCGACCGCAAGCGTGGTGGTAGGAAATTGGGCGAGCAACGAGGCGGTTCCCGTTAAGGCTGCAGTGACACCTTGAAGTTCCTGCTCTCCTCCGTTCACGAGGTCGATGCGCACCCGAATTCGCTCGCCTCCTTCAAAGACCAAATTACCATTCTCGTCCAGCACAGTGGCCTTAAACGAGAGTGCCGATGGAATGCCTTTGCCTGGCATGGTTGCCGTCGATGGAACGGGGCTCACTGTCGATGCTGCCGCTGGTGCGGGAGCGGTTCCACCCGTCACTGCCAACTGGGTCCGGGCGGCGCGTATGAATTGCGTCGAGAGGGCGATTCCAGCGTCATGCACAAACTCCCCAATATTGCCGTAATCGCATCGGCGTGGGGTCGGTTCTAGAATAAGACGTTGGTTGTGCGCGATGGAAACGGTCTGCTGGCCAAGCTCTTTCCCTGCGGCATCCTTAAAGGTTAAGAGCGTCTCAAGGGTCATGTCTGCAGGCACCCGATCATAGACATTATCAGCCCAGAGTTTGAGGCCGGAGCGTTGGAGCGTGACCACGATCTCCTTGTCGGGCTGGATCTGTGCGGCGATTCCACCGGTGACGATCACGGCCGTAAAATTTTGGGAGGCCGCGTCAATCATAATCGATTCGACTTCTTCCCCCACGTTGAGCTCGTGCGGGCTATTGCACCCATCGATGTACTGCATCTTGAGATTGGTGAAGGAGGGGTCGAAGGTCAGCTTGACTGAGTTGGCCAGACGCGGACCCATGTCCGGTAAGGGGGTTCGGTGAAGCGCTGAAGTCAACTTCTCGCATCCCCACAGCCCACCCACTGTAATGAGGAGACACAAGAGGACGGCCCATCGCATCGTGAGTCGTTGAAGTGATCCTGTTGGGTGTCGCACGATGACCATGGCTAGCCCGCATTATTCATGACGGTTCGTCGCGAAATCGCTGAGCCGCGTCGCGAGACCGGCGCGCGGAGCCGTGAGGACCCGATGCGTACTCGTGCAGTACGGTGAGGGTCCGAGGGGCGAGCCCGCCGGCCGCAGGCTCGTCGTAGCAGCGGATCGGCGATTGTAGCAGAAGTGTTCATGAATAATGCGGGCTAAGGGGAGCTGTTTCCCGTGACTGGTTTGGCTGCTGGAATTCAAGCCGGGCACCGTACCGAAATGTCAGGCTGAATGCAACAGGGCGTGGGGCTCGGCCGGACTTGACAGATCTGCCGATGGGGAGCGAACGTACAAATGTGAAGAGTGCAGCGGCGGATGAACCTGCATGGTCGGGAGGTGGGGGATGCGCCATCTGCTCAATCAGTTAAGTCTCATGCTCAGCGCAGCATTCTTGGTTTCTTGTGCCTCTGCCATTCCACCTGCACGGATCGGCGATTATGTTTCCTCAGAGCACCAGGCTGGCGAAAACGCTTTCGCGAGAATCAATCAGCGAGCACTACAGGCAGGGCTGGTCGTGGTGTCAGATACGGCGGAGCCAAGTGCGGCTTCGAATCTGCCGGAAGAGGCACTTGCTCGCCTCGGAGAAAGTCTACAACGGGACCTCGGCCGTGCGATTCCTGTGGCGATAACAGAGCTGATTCCAGCCGACCATATCAGGCCGCAGCCTCATGGGGATCGGGCCCAGTTCGCAGAACTGGGCCGGCAACATGGGCTCGAGTATCCGGCCGTCGTGGTTGTCTCTAGCACCGAGCAGGAATATCCTGTGACTCTCTTTCTGGGATGGACCACGCACGCGCAGCCTGGATTTCGTCGGGATAACTGGTCGCTGCTGGAATTTGCCCTATTAGATTTGAAACACAACCAGACTTTGATGCAGGCCGAAGGACGGGGCTGGGCCACACTGGATCGTCCGAGCGCGCCAGGGATTAATCAATGGTATCCGGTTGTCTACCTACGCCCTCAGGATCAGCGGCGTATCTGGCCTCCGACGTACGAGGGTGCGCCAAATACGCTACGTGTTGTGTCATTTGAGCAAGCGGCTAAGCGGCTGGTGCTGAAGCTCCAGAACTCGTGGTTCGGGGTATTGGAATCCGAGGCGACGGCTCGGAAAAGCAGTTCCTAGGAGCCTGTCCGACATTGACTGTTCTACTGCGGCGAATGATCCGCGACCATCTGCGTCGTGCTCGGTGCTCTGTTTGGTGAGGGTCCGAAGGGGACTATTAGTCTTTGAAGCCCTCGGAACGGATAGTGTACAATGCACCGTTCAGCTCATGCGGTCGCGTCGGTTAACCCTG
>JBGPVY010000120.1:0-8333 GCA_041491905.1 Nitrospiraceae bacterium
AATGCAATGGTCTTGTTCCGCAGGATGGCGCGCTGCGCCTGCATCGGCTCCATCGCCGAGGCTCGCTCATGGCCGCCTTTCAAGATCGCGGCTCCGAGGGCGAGCACGTCCTTGCATTCCTTCTCGACTTTGCTCTTGACCACGGGATTCACCGCGAGGATGTCCGCCATCGTCGCGCGCGTCGTGGCGAGATGTGCGTGCAGTTCCTCGTCCGGGTATGTCTTCCTGGCTGCCTCATCGAGGCAGCGATCGAGGTACTGCGTCAGGAACACATAGAGCCGAACGAGCGTCTCCGTGATCTCGATATGACCGGGAGCCTGGGCTTGTGACGACATGGGTAAACGTGCTCCTTCCTTCTTTTACTGTGCGCCGTACAGTGCTTTGACGGCGTCGATGACGCGCGCCTTGTCCGGGATGGCGGCATCTTCCAATGGGCGACTATAGGGCATCGGCACATCCTCGCCGGTGACGCGCTGAATGGGGGCGTCCAGGTAGTCGAACGCCGCCGCGTACACGCTCTCGGCAATCTGCGCACCCAGCCCGCAAAAGCGCCAGCCTTCTTCGACGATCACGAGACGCCCGGTCTTCTTGACCGAAGCCACGATCGTTGGGAGGTCCAAGGGTTTAAGGGTGCGGGGATCGATGACCTCGACCTCGATGCCCTCTTGGCTCAGTTGATCGGCTGCCTCCAGCGCCAGCAAGAGCATCTTCGAATAGGCGACGATCGTCGCGTCGCGTCCGGCACGCTTCACCTCAGCGACACCGATGGGGATCGTATACTCACCGTCTCCGACATCCCCCTTCCTTCCGTACAGCAATTGCGCTTCGATGAAGATGATAGGATTGTTGTCACGGATCGCGCTCTTCAGCAGGCCCTTCGCATCGTGCGGCGTGGCCGGCGCGATCACTTTCAATCCCGGCACGTGGCAGAACCAGGCCTCCAGACTTTGCGAATGCTGCGCGCCTAACTGGTGAGCTGCGCTGCCCGGTCCGCGAATCACAAGCGGCACCGATAGCTGGCCCCCCGACATGTAATGAATTTTAGCGGCATTGTTGACGATCTGATCCAATGCCAGAATTCCGAAATTCATGGTCATAAGCTCGACAATGGGATGCAACCCTGCCATGGCGGCGCCGATTGCCAGGCCCGTAAAGCCGGCTTCCGTGATCGGGGTATCCACCACCCGTTGCGAGCCGAATTCTTCCACGAAACCTTTGCTGACCTTGAAGGCGCCCTGGTAGTAGCCCACTTCCTCGCCGATCAGGAAAATGCCCGAGTCTCGACGCATCTCCTCCCGCATGGCCTGGTTGAGAGCTTCCCTATAGGACAGCACCATGGATTGTTTTACTCCTCCCGCATCACATGTGTGTGCAAGGCCGATGGGGCGGGGAACGGGCTCTCATCCGCGAACTTGACGGCGGCCGTCACGACCTCGCCGACTTCCCGATCAAGCTGTGCGAAATCGGCCTCGGTACCTAGGTTGTTGCTCAGGAGCGTCTGCTTCAGCAATAGGAGAGGGTCGCGTTTGCGGTGCTCCTCCACTTCCTCTTTGGTTCGGTAATGTCCGTGTGCCGGGTCGGACATTGAGTGGCCCATGAACCGGTAGGTCATCGCCTCGATGAAAAATGGTCCCTGCCCTGCGCGCACCTGCTCGACGACCTTACGCATCACATCGCGCATGGCCAGTACATCCATGCCATCCACGCGCTCAGCCATGATGCCATAGGAGCGGGCCGTCCCTGCCACGTCCGCATAGAGTGCGATGGCCCGTTCAGCCGGCGTCCCCATACCATAGCGGTTGTTCTCGCAGACGAAGATCACAGGAAGTTTCCACAAGGCCGCCAAATTGAGCGCTTCGTGTGCCTGGCCGCTCGGGATCGCCCCTTCACCGAAGAAGCAGACGGTCACGAGGTCGAGTTTTTGATACTTGGTCGCGAAAGCGAGGCCTGTGGCAAGGGGAATATGGCCCCCGACAATGGCATAGCCGCCCATGAACCGGCGCGGGGCATCCACCAGGTGCATGGAGCCCCCTTTGCCCTGGCACAGGCCCGTCGCTTTGCCGAACAGCTCGGCCATTACGTGGCCGGGGTCGGAACCCCGGGCGAGACAGTGCCCGTGGTCGCGGTACGCGCTGATCGCGTAGTCATCCGGTCGAAGCGCCGCGATGGCCCCGACCGCAATGGCCTCTTCGCCGATATAGAGATGCAGGAAACCTGCAATTTTTGCGAGAGCGTACATCTCTGCCGATTTTTCTTCGAACCGGCGGATCAGCAGCATCTGACGATAGAGGAACAGTACGTCGCTCCGGTCCATACTTGGCACTACCATGATAAAGAGCCTAGCCGAGCGAGACTGGCTGGACGGGTTCATCTGGTTTGTCTCGTTCAACCAAACAAACCAGATAGGCTAGATAAACAAGAGAAACCATTCTAGTCTCGCGCTTCACGCGCCACGGTGTGGGGCGCTGGCGGACTGTTTCAGCATCCTGTCAGATAAGCACCTTCACGTCCGTACCTTCGACCCGTACTTCATATCGCTCCACTTTTACTGCGGGATTCGCCACCAAACGCCCGTGGTGACATCGTATTGCCAGCCGTGCCAGGGACAGGTCACGACGGACCCTTCGAGATCCCCCTCGCCGAGCGGGCCTCCCCGATGGATACAGGTGTTGTCGATTGCGTGGAACGTCCCATCCACATTAAACACCGCGAGGGTTTTGCCGTTCACTTCTGCGACGATCCCGTGCCCCGGCTTCACATCGTCTTTGCCTGTCACCCGCATGAACTCTCCCATCGCCTCTCCCGTCCTGTCATCTGTCGGTTATGTTTTCGCAAATGGTTTTTTGATTTTGCTCAACAGGCTTTCAATTGGCGGAACTCCCTTTGAACCGCCGGTAACTTCCGCGATAATTTTCTGTGCGATCTCCCGGAATGCCGCCGATTGCGGAGACGCTGGATCGGCCACGACGATCGGGTTGCCCGAGTCGCCGCCGTCGCGTATCGCCGGGTCGATCGGCACTCGACCCAGGAACGGCACCCCGAGTGTGGCGGCCGCCCGTTCCCCTCCCCCGTACGAAAATATTTCGGTCCGCTCGCCGCAGTGGCCGCAGAGAAAGTAGCTCATGTTCTCCACAATGCCGAGGAGCGGCACATTCACCTTTTGGAACATCATCATGCCTTTGCGGACATCGTGGAGGGCGACTTCTTGTGGCGTCGTGACGGTGACGGCGCCGGTCAGTGGAACCAACTGGGTCAGGGTGAGCTGCGCGTCTCCGGTGCCGGGCGGCAGATCGATGAGCAAATAATCCAGTTCGCCCCATAGCACGTCTCGGAAGAGCTGTTGAATGGCGGTATGGACCATCGGACCTCGCCAGACCACGGCGGTGTCTTCCGGGACGAAAAATCCCATTGAAATGAGTTTGACGCCGTGACTTTCGGCTGGAACAATCTTGCCGTCTTTCTGTTCCGGGGGCTTGGTCACGCCCATCATCATGGGAATGTTCGGACCATAGATATCCGCATCGAGCAGGCCGACCTTGGCGCCGGTTAAGGCAAGGGCAACGGCTAGATTGACGGAGACCGTGGATTTGCCGACCCCGCCTTTGCCGCTGCTGACGGCGATGACATATTTGACGCCGGGAATGAGGTTGTCTTTCCCGTGACCAGCTTGGAGTCCAGCGGGATGTTGATCAGCCATGGAATGCTCCTCCTCAATGTGCACAATCGAATGGGATCGGCTCTCGGACCAGCCACTCCATCATATGCGAATGACAGGGTGAAAGAAAATGGGTCTAATGCGCCATGGGCGGTTGCGCAATGGGGGAATGTATAGCAGGATGCTGAAAAAGTTCGCCAGCAGCATTCTCGCATCGTTCAGACCCTCAACGTACCCCAGCGGGTACGCCTCGGCCCTTCACTCGCTGCGGCCTTGTTGGACGGCCTTTTTGAGCATCCTGCGAGAGTATTCTCCTGTCGTGCCAGATGTGCGTGCCATCAAAATTCCAGCGTGCCAGCCTAGCCTTT
This sequence comes from Nitrospiraceae bacterium, assembly GCA_041491905.1. GTDB lineage: Bacteria > Nitrospirota > Nitrospiria > Nitrospirales > Nitrospiraceae > Palsa-1315. Next base: position 4,024 of record JBGPVY010000120.1, read on the forward strand.
CCAAGGCTGCTAAGTTGACTCGCGGATGTCTGGTCGTGTGAAATTCGCGATATGAGAAGTGGTGTTCAGAAATAATGCGGGCTAAGGATGTGTAGGATGGTGAAACTGGCAGTCAAGCGGGTTCTTTACAGTTCCATTACCCGACGGTGGGGTCGTTGCGGCGAAGATTGGTCGCGAGCCCGATCAGCGAGAAGGTGTAAATGATCCATTTCGAGGGGTCGAAATTGTACCACTTCGGTCCGTTGCGAAAATCGCGCGCGTAGGCGTGATGAAAATTGTGATAACCCTCGCCAAAACTGACGAAGGAGACCAGCCAGCTATCGCGGCTGCTGTCCTGCGTGCTGTGGGGCTGTGTCCCCACCATGTGACAGAGTGAATTGATCGTAAAGGTGGAATTCAGCACCATGAACATCCGGAAGAGACCGCCCAATAGGAAGGCGCTGATGCCGCCCTGCCAGCCGCCGTGCCAGACACCAAGGGCAAAGGGCAGCAGAAGCCCTGTGACCACGATCGGCCAGTAGTAGCGATCTTGCCACATCACGACAGGGTCGCGGCGAAGACGGATCTCGTACTTCTCCGTGCGATAGGGGGTATCGTAAAAGAGCCAGCCGCAGTGGCTGTGCCAGAATCCCTTGGTGGCGTTGTAGGGATCTTCTTCTTCATCAGTCTTGGCGTGATGGCGAATATGGTCGCCGCCCCATGTGAGGGCAGAATTTTGCATCGCCCAACCACCGGCGACGAGAATACAGGCCTTGACCCAGTTCGGGCATTCGAAACTCTGGTGTGACACCAACCGATGATAGCCGACGGTGATGCCCATGCCCGTGACGATGTACATCACCAAGGACAGGACCCAGTCGAAGAGGCTGAACCCGTAGTAATAACCGTAGAGGGGGATGCCGATAAGCGTAGCGACGACGATAGCACTGAATAGAGCCAAGTTTAACGGCACAAATACGTCTTCTGTCTGTGTCGCTTCAGTCGTTGTAGCGAGCATTACTTCTCCTTGGGAGCACTCATCCATCGCTTCACCGGAGTATCTGACGGGGAGGACGAACCAGTGAACAAAGTATACCAAATTTGTGCAAACGTTTCAACAGAATGCTCGCAGTGTATACTGATGGTGTTCTTTCGTCTCACTGCCAGTGGGGGTGCAGATGCCGACAATTTCTTCCCCTCTCGAACCTGTGGTTTATCGTATCGGTGAACAGCTCGCGCGTCTCTCCGCCGGTCGAACTCCGACTCTTTTTGAGGGCCGCTGGTGGTCGCAAACGGCCCTCAATCTGGCCATGCAGGACAGCCGTTTCAAGACAAAGCTGTTTCGATTCATTGATGTCCTGCCCTCGGTCACAGACGACGAGCAGGTGGTCGCGCTGGCTCGCGAGTATTTGGGCGATGGAGACACACCACTCTTCGCCGGCCAATGGGGGCTCAAAGCCCTTTCCGCCACCAGTTTGGGGGCTCGGCTCAGCGGCAAGGCAATCAGAAGCCAGGTCGAGCACATGGCGCGCACCTTTATTGCCGGAGCGACAGTCGAGGAAGCGGCGCCGCGATTGAGCGATCTTTGGCAGCATGGGCGAGCCTGGTCGATCGACTTGTTGGGCGAGGCCACCATCAGCGATCGTGAGGCTGATCGGTACCGCAATCGCTGTGTGGAAGCCCTGACCCTGCTCGCGCGCGAGTCGGCTTTGTGGCCGTCCCTTCCCTTGCTGGAGCGGGACCATCTCGGACCGATACCGAAGGTCCAGCTCTCCATCAAAATCTCCGCCCTCTCTCCGCATCTCGACCCGATCGATCCAGAAGGGAGCTACCATTCTGTGGCGGCGCGGCTTCGACCCATCCTCGATCTGGCGATGCGCCTCCCCGCTTCATTGATCTTCGATATGGAACAAGCCGATACGAAAGCATTGCTGGTAGAGATCTTCACCAGGCTCTTCGCAGAGCCTTCTTACAAGGACTATCCGTATGCGGGTCTCGCGTTGCAGGCCTACCATCGGGAAACGGCGCGAGATATCGAGGGGCTGCTTTCCTGGGTTCACCGTCGTGGGGTGCCCATCACCATTCGACTGGTGAAGGGGGCCTATTGGGATTCGGACATGATCCGATATCGGCAACGAGGCTGGGCTGTCCCTCTCTTTGAACACAAGATGGAGACGGATGCCAACTATGAAGCGCTCACGCATCTTATTTTATCTCAGACATCCCTGATTCGACCGGCCTTCGGGACACATAATCTCCGTACGTTGGCCTACATCGAGGCGGTTGCGGAATCGCTCGGTCTCTCTCCAGAGACCTGGGAGTATCAGATGATCTTCGGCATGGCCGAGCCCTTTCAGCAGGCGGTCACGCAGTATGGGCGCCGATTGCGGCTCTACACCCCGGTGGGGGAACTGCTTCCAGGCATGGCCTATCTCGTACGGCGATTGCTGGAAAACACCTCGAATGAATCGTTTCTGCGGAAGGAATATGTGGAATCCCAGCCTTTGAGCACGTTGTTGGCTCCGCCTGTTCTTGAACGACTGAGTCAGAATCAGCCGTCTCATCGAGCCGGTGTGCAGGAGTTTCGAAATGAACCGCAGCAGGATTTTGCACTGGCCGACAGCCGAGCGGCGATGCAGCAGGCCCTGGCGACCGTGCGGTCGCAACTCGGCCGGCAGTGGACTTCGTCGTCCGGAGGGCAGCGTCTGACAGGGCCTCTCATCGAGTCTCGCAACCCCGGACGTCCGGATGAAGTCGTGGGTCGGTTGTCCGGCGCGAGTTCGGAGGATGTCGAACAGGTAGTGCGCCGGGCGGTTCAGGCATGGGAATCCTGGCGCGGCACCCCAACGGAACGACGAGCGGACATCATGCGTGCCGCCGCTGCGCTCATACGGACGCGGCGCGATGAGTTGGCGGCATGGGAGATATTGGAATGCGGGAAGCCATGGCGGGAGGCGGATGCGGATCTCGCGGAAGCGATCGACTTTCTGGAATTTTATGCGGCAGACTGGCGCAGGCTTGCTCCCCCAAGACGGTTAGAACAAGCGCCGGGTGAATTGAACCAGCGTCTCTATAGCCCTCGCGGGGTGACGGTCGTCATTGCCCCGTGGAATTTTCCGCTGGCGATTCCCGCCGGCCTGGTGTCGGCGGCGCTCGTGACCGGGAATCCCGTGATCTTCAAACCCTCCGAGCGCTCGCCAATGATGGGGCATTGGCTCACGGAGATCTTGCGGGAGGCCGGTGTGCACGAGGAAGTGCTCTGTTGTTTGCCGGGTGGGCCCGACATCGGACGGGCGTTGGTGCGCCATCCTGAGATCGCGACAATCGCATTTACCGGTTCGAAGGACGTGGGGCTCGGCATCCTGAAAGACGCCGGTACCGTTACGCCAGGACAACAAATGGTCAAACGGGTACTGGCCGAGATGGGAGGGAAAAACGCGATCATTGTGGATGAAACTGCGGATCTCGATGACGCGATCACCGGAGTGGTCTCATCGTTCACCGGCTACGCGGGACAGAAATGTTCCGCCTGCTCGCGGGCGATCGTGCATGCCGCGATCTACAATAGTTTTCTCGATCGCCTCAAGGAGGCGGTGCTGAGCCTGAGGGTCGGAAATCCGGAAGAGCCGGGCACGCAGGTCGGGCCTGTGATTGATCGTCGAGCGCAGGCAAAGATTCAGGAATACATCGAGATTGGGAAGAAGGAAGCCCGCCTGCTGGTGGAAGGGATTGTGACGGGACCCGGATGGTATGTTGGGCCGACGGTCTTCGCGGATGTGGCGCCGACACATCGAGTAGCCCAGGAGGAGATCTTTGGGCCGATCCTCGCGGTGATGAAGGCCGCTTCCTTTCAAGAAGCGCTGACCCTGGCGAATTCGACGGCCTATGCACTCACCGGCGGAGTCTATTCACGAAGCCCGGCCAATCTGGAACTGGCACGGCAACGGTTCGATGTCGGGAATCTCTATCTGAATCGTCCGATCACCGGCGCGCTAGTCGGCCGCCAGCCGTTCGGAGGCCATCGACTGTCCGGAATCGGAGCGAAGGCGGGAGGTGAAGAGTACCTGACGCAATTCGTGGTCACTCGTGTCGTCAGCGAGCAGACCCTCCGTCGAGGATTCGCGCCGCCCGAGTGAGGCCTTCGGCGGCTTGATCTCGTAAGATTCCAGTTCTTCCATGATATCCGTGACCACGCCCCGGTCCTCCAACGGTGAAAGTTCCTGCCGCTCGACATACTTGACCAAGCCCACGCCTTTCGCAAACCAGGCGGTCATCACATCGGTCCCGAGAACTGTCCTCTTCGTGCCGGAGAGATGAATCTGCATGTACAT
>JBGPVY010000065.1:0-13093 GCA_041491905.1 Nitrospiraceae bacterium
CTCACCCCGTTGCCGCCAGGTCCCTATGTCCGGTTGGCCGTCAGCGATACCGGCTGTGGCATGGACCGCAAGACACAATCCCATATCTTTGAACCATTCTTCACCACGAAGGGGGAGGGGAAGGGTAGTGGTCTTGGCCTCTCCACGGTGTTTGGGATTGTCACCCAATGCGGCGGCGCCATCGACGTCACCAGCCGAGTGGGCCACGGCACGCGCTTCGACCTGTATTTCCCGAGCGTCGAGTCCGACATCCTCACCACTGCACCGACCCAGCCCTTGGGACAGCCACAGAGAGGCACGGAAACGATTCTCTTGGTGGAAGATGAACCAAGCGTACGTACGCTCGTGCGAGACGAGCTGCGGAAGCTGGGCTACCGGGTCGTAGAAGCCAAGAACGGGGTCGAGGCCTGCTTGCTGGCGACGCAACAAGCAGGATCGTTACATCTCCTCCTGACCGACGTCGTCATGCCGGGCATGGGCGGACGGGAACTGGCACAGCATCTCTCCGTCATCAAGCCGGATTTACGAACCCTGTTCATATCGGGCTATACGGATGACATTGGCATCATGGCTGGACAAGAAGAGGGAACGAGCAGTTTCTTGCAAAAGCCCTTCACTCCTGAGGTGCTCGCCCGCGCAGTCCGCAATCTGCTCGATGCCAGCACGCCATCAGACAGGACCGGCACCTCCCCATCGACACCCCAGCCAACCCCGCGCTGACCGTGCGGGGCTTGCATCGCAGCCATTGCCCCTCTTCCTCGAATGATTTGACGCTCCATATCAGCTCTCTCTATACTCGATCCTGAGACACTATGGTACGGGACAACAGTTTCCACCGGTCTCTCCCTTTCACCCCTGTCGCCCGGTTTCTCCTGGGTATTATCTTCGTCATATTCAACGGACTCTCAACGACGACGGCTCAGACCCTCACAGGGGATCAACTCGGAGACGGTTTATCCATCTCCATCTGGAATCCTCAAGCAAAATGCCCGGACGTCGCACCGTTGATCGCCGTCGAGATCGATCCCAATCGCTATCGCTTTACCGTGCACTACTACCAGCAGGACGGTTTCTCGGACCCGCTCGATATTCGCCAATGGCAAGAACGAACCGGCCACGACCTGGTCTTCAATGCCGGCCTCTTCCGTGAAAATTATACGTATCTCGGGCTGCTCTATGGAAACGGCCGCTCTCTGGGGAGCAAGCGGCACGCCATCTGGCTGGGACTGTTTGTGGCAGAACCGGCGGAGGATCGTTCACGCCGCGCGCGGGTATTGGACTTGACCTTTGACACTTTCGATGAACGACAACCTCCCTATCGAGAGGTTGCGCAATCCCTTATGCTCCTTGACCGGACAGGAAAAGTCCGTGTGCGCCAAACCGGGAAACGCGCACATCAGACCCTCGTCGCAGAACAAGGCGATGGGCATCTTCTCGTCCTGAAGACCACGGAAGAGGTGTCACTCCATACCCTTGGGGAATGTCTGCGGGACGCCTTTCCCTCCCTACGCCAGGTCATGGCCATGGATGGAGGATCCTCTTCTGACGTCGCTGTCAGCCCTTCGCTCCGACAAGCCATGTCTGAGATGGCCGGTTTACACGCCTGGTTACCCTTGTTAGAAGGCAGCACCACAACCCACGTCGGACTTCCAGCCGTGATCGGGATCAGTCCTCGCCAGAAGCAAGCCGGTGCCAAAACCGTAGACAAATGAGTTTGTCGAAATATACGTCGGACTAGCAGGCTGCAGAAACACCATTTCGGCATAGAAGAGTTTCGGCGCCCCGCACGTCCGGGACATGAGGAGAACAGACATGCAGGATGCTCAAAAAGGCCGTTCAGCAAGGCCGCAGCGAGCGAAGAGGCGAGGCGTACGCTTCGGTACGTTGAGCCTCTGAGCGATGCGAGAACGAAGCTGACGGACTTTTTCAGCATCCTGCTAGCGGCTCCCCGATTCAACCGGAAAGCCCGCTGCAAGCCAGGCATTCATGCTGCCGGTGACGTTGTAGACATGACGGTAGCCCAAATCGGCCAGCGTTTCTGCTGCATTGTTGCTGCGATGGCAACGGTGATGACAATGCGCATGGTCATGGTTGGCCTCTTTTCAACAAACAGGGCGGTGAATTCTCCGACCGGGATCACTTTCACAAGTATAATAGGGACTGCATGAAGATCTGGTCAAGCCTCGCCGTCCTCTTCGTCATCGCCCTGGTCGGCTGTGGCGAGGGAGCAAAATTCGTTCAGGAAAGAGAAAACGGAGGGGTTGTCGCTTATCCTTTTATAGGGGGACAGGGACCGATGCTGTCTTCGTTTCGCACAGACGCCCTCGCTATTATGAAGGAGAAATGCGGCGGACCCTATACCATCGTGCGGGAAGGGGAAGCCAAAGGCCGAACCCGCATGGCCAGCCCGGTAGAAGGAGCGCAGGAAATCGTAGAGGAGCGCCGGTGGGGCATTCAGTTTCAGTGCAAATAGAGAGGGGCGTTCCGAGAATCGAGCAGGCTGTTCAAAAAGGCCGTTCAGCAAGGCCGCAGCGAGTGAAGGGCCGAGGCGTACCTTTAGGGTACGTTGAGGGTCTAAACGATGCGAGAACGACGCTGGCGGGCTTTTTCAACAGCCTGTGCTAAGAGTGGGTTGGTTGCGCGTTAGTCAGGTCGTCGATAGTCAACAGACTCAACAGCGTCAGACCCTCCGCTTCAACCTTGCGCCGCCCATCCTGTTCCTTCCGATCTACTATCACCAAGGCATGCGTCACGGCTAGGCCGGCACCCCTAGCAGCCGCAACAGCCTTGAGAAGCGACCCCCCACTTGTGAGCACATCATCCACAATCACGGCTCGATCCCCTGGTTGGAACGATCCTTCGATGAGTTTCCCGAGCCCATGATCCTTCGCCTGCTTCCGCACCACGAAAGTCCGCCACGTTCTGGGCGGCTGGGCCGCGAAAGCAAAATCAGAGATACTGGTGGCAATGGAAATCGCCCCGATTTCTAATCCGCCGAGGCAATCGAGTTCGACCGGTCGCAACGATTCGTACGCGAGGTTGGCCACAAGACGGCGCGATCCCGGATGGGCCATCAACGAGCGGCAATCGACGTAGAACGGGCTCGTCAAGCCAGAAGCGAGTGTGAACCCTGTAACGGGGTCCCACTTAAACGATTGGGTCTCATGAAAGGCTATCGCTAACTGAATTTTGAGGGGCAACATCCTGTAACTCGATTATTCGGTCGCCCATTGTATACTCGGTGAGGACCAAAAAAGAATCCTCCCTCCGTAAATTAATCCCTCTCCTTTGCCGCGCGTACATCCCGCGATCCTGTTCAAGAATAGCGTTTCACCTGCTCCGCCAACGTATTCGCGACAAGCTGAAGATCGAACGGCCAGGCGTAACGGAGTTCGACTCCGGGATACTGCGGCCGCAAATGGTCGAGGATTTCGGGAATCTCAATCTCCGAGTGAGAACCGCCCGGCGTAAACATCGTCGTGGTCACGGTAATGTGAGTCGCGCCTTTCTTGATCAGCTCCTTCACCGACTCTTCCAACGTCGGGGCGCAAAACTCGTTGTAGGCCACGGCAAAGAGCACATCCCCCAGGTTGGCGCGCAATTGAGCAGCCACCGCCTCAAGTCCAGATTGATAGGGGTCCGTCCCCGGCGTCCTCGGCCACTGGCGGATCTTGGTATCCAGCTCAAGTTCTTCCGGCGAGGGAGGCATCTTCGCGGCACGCCGCTGAGCCTCCAACCGTTTCAGTTTCGTGACCAATTCCTGCGGGCAACCCTTGGGAATGCCCCCGTGTCCCACAAGAATCACTCCCCGTACAACAGTCGCCATCAGCGCACTCCTTTCCTCCGACATGAAGATTTACACATGATTGCGCAACATGAGCTCTTTCGGATGCGGATTGAGATAGACCTGATCCAGAAGATAGCCCACGTCAAAGATCTGGACATAGTGCTTGATCAGTGTCAGAGGGACAATCAAGGGCGTGATCCCGTGATGATAATCGCCGATCATGCCCAACAGCTCGGCTTTCTCGTGAGCGCCGAGCCGCTCCTTGAAATACCCAAGAATGTGCAGGAGCACGTACACGTGCTTGCGCACCGTCGCCTTCACGGCCAACACTTTCATAAACAGTTGCCCATACCGGTGGGCGAGTTCCTTGGGACGGTGGTGATGAGCCTGACCGATCAGCCGCCCGAGCACCTCACATTGCTGCGGGTGGTGGGCCAATAGCAAATAGTTGTGGATCGTGTGGAACCGTACCAGAGCTTGCCTCGTGACTCCCCTCTGAACGAGATCCTGCCAGCGGCGGTAACAGAAGACCCTCTCGATAAAATTCTCTCTGAGCGTAGGATCGCAGAGCCGCCCTTCTTCCTCGATCGGAATCAGCGGAAACCGCTCGATAAAGGCCCGCGCAAACAGTCCGACTCCGTTCCGGCTGGACATCCCATGCTCATTGTAGATACGAACCCGCTCGATACCGCAGCTCGGCGAACCCTTCTTAAAGACGTACCCGGATAAATCCAAATTCTTAAGTTCCGCGATACGATTCGCGGTCATCATCTCCAGTGCGCGTGTGTGATCTGTCTCACTTTTGATCGTCACGAGTCGGGGACCCTGAGGATCGCCGACTAGGCGCATCGCCTCGCGAGGAGTACCCAGTCCTGCCTCAACCTCAGGACACACCGGGACCCACTCCACATAGCGACCCAACACCTCCGTCAGAAAAGTGTCCCGTTTATGTCCCCCGTCGAAGCGGACTTCTTCGCCGAGGAGACAACGGCTGATGCCAAGACGGAGCGACAAGGTCGTCATTTCGTCCCCTGTTGTTTGCCGAGGGCTAACTATTCCTCGCGGGCTTGCCAATGATCCACGATGAGTGAAAGCTGAACGTTCAACCTCGCGTTCGCGTCAACGCCATGCGTCTGGAATACCAGTCCACCACCTGTGTGGGTTCGCCATACACCATTGAGCCTGTTGCTGCCACAACCGATCGATCTCACTCTTGTTTAGCAGGCCGCTGAAAAGCTATTGTGGCACGGTGGAAATTCAATGGTCGGCACGTCTAGGACAACAGGAAAACCGCGCGCAGGATGCTCAAAAAGGCCGTCCAGCAAGGCCGCAGCGAGCGAAGAGGCGAAGGCGTACGCTCCGGTACGTTGAGCTTCTGAGCGAAGCGAGAACGCCGCTGGCGGACTTTTTCAGCATCCTGTAGACGGGTGACTATCGCGCCGGCATCCCATGTGATCCCATCTCGCCCTTATAGAGTTTTTCGCCGGCGATTCGCGTGATCGCAATCTCGCGTACGCCCCCGTCTCCCTTCACACCCAGTTTGACCGCTGTGCCCGCTTCCCCGCGCACCATCTGTATCACCTGCTCATAGGTCTTACCGGTGACTGCCTCACCATTCACCGTCACCACTTCATCTTCGTGCTTGAGGCCTGCTTGCTGTGCAGGACCTTCCGGATGCACATGGGCCACGTACAGCGAAGCCGGATCGCCGATACGTTCCGCCCCGATATGCAGCGACACACCGATCACACCCTTCGGCAGATTGGCATCGTCTCCGTGCGGTCGCTGGGCCTGACTCCCTGGCTTGTCCTGCCCCTCAGCAGCCAGCACCTGACTCGTGCCGCCTGACAGAGCACACAAAACGGTCAGAAAGAGAAACGCGGCCATGTTGTTTCTGTTCGTGTTCATATGACTCCCTCCTTGTGAATTAGAGTCTTTGTGCAGGCCATAGACAAGATGAGAACCTTCCCCACCAGGATGGCGCTGGCGAGCGTGTGCAGATACTCGATCAGCGGGGCCATGCTACACCCTCCTTTATCCCTTCGCCACGATCGCCCGCAAGGCCGGTTCCAGCGTCGGATAGTGAAAGACGTATCCCCCGGAAAGCGCCTTCGCCGGATTGACCCGTTGGCCCGTGGTCATGAGCGTGCCCAGTTCACCCAGTGCCACGTGCAACGCGAAGCCTGGTACGGGAAGCCAGGACGGCCGGTGGAGGACTCGTCCGAGCACCTCGCAGAACCGGTTCATCGTCACAGCCTCGGGAGCCACCGCATTGACGGGACCAGAGACGCTTGGCGTCGCGAGCAGCCACTGGATCAGACCGATGTGATCACGCCGATGAATCCACGACACCCACTGAGTTCCCGGCATGATCGGGCCGCCCGCAAAGAGCCGGAACGGCAACAGCATCTTCGGCAAGGCACCGCCGTCTTGTTCGAGCACCATTCCGGTCCGCAACATGACGACTCGCACACCGAACTCCGCCGCCCGAAGCGCCTCCGCTTCCCACGCAAGACAGAGATCGGCCAGAAAGCCTTGTCCGCGCGCGGCGCCCTCATCCAGCACACGATCGTCGCTGGCCCCGTAGTAGCCGATACCGGAGGCACTAATCAGCGTGCGCGGTTTCAAGGACCGGCGGGACATGGCTTCTACCAGCAGACGAGTAGTGAGGACGCGGCTATCGCTGAGAAGTCGCTTGCGGGCATCGGTCCAGCGTCCATCAGCAATAGGCGCACCAGCGAGATTGATGACGGCATCGGCACCGTCGAGACAATGCTCCCAGGCTCCCACCTCCCGGCCATTCCACTCGACGGCCGTGACGGTTGAGCCACACGATCGTTGCGCCTCTTCCTTCCTTCTCGTGAGGAGAGTGACCCGATGCCCCTCCTGACAGAGCGAGGCACATAAGGGCCGACCGATGAACCCCGTTCCGCCGCTGACCACGATTCTCATGGAATGCCTACTCTCCGGTGGAGCCGAACAGACCAATTCTCTTGCCCATGCCCGCGCGTTCGCCAGGTACGGATTCTACTCTAGCAGGATGCTGAAAAAGTCCGCCAGCGGCGTTCTCGCTTCGCTCAGAAGCTCAACGTACCGGAGCGTACGCCTTCGCCTCTTCGCTCGCTGCGGCCTTGCTGGACGGCCTTTTTGAGCATCCTGCGTGGGGTGCCCCTGTTACTCCAAACGTGGTAAAAAATAAAATTCCGGCATGTCCAGAGAGTTTATCCGGCAACCTGCTAGAAGAGTTCTGCTTGCATTATTCATGACGCTTCGTGGTGAAATTGCCTGAGCGCGAGTTCTTCGTGAAGCGTATCTCGCATGCGACGATACAGATACACTCATTCCGCCCCGGGCTTCACGCTTCACGAACGACGAGCGACGAAGAACGCAGCAGCGGATTGGAGATTGCAGCAGAAGCGTTCATGAATAATGCGGGCTAGGGAGCAAAAGGGGGAGGAAGGAATGGTGCCGAAGGCGGGATTTGAACCCGCACACCCTTGCGGGCGCTAGACCCTGAATCTAGTGCGTCTGCCAGTTTCGCCACTTCGGCACATCGAGGTGGAAGGCGGATTATCCTGAATTAGTGATGTCCCCGTCAAGCAAGCGGCTCCAATCACCGAAGCTCCGACTCGCGTGCCGCCCACAGTCCGGCCGATGCGATGTCGCGCCGGTCACCGCTGATCACGATCCGCTCGTGGACGAGCCCGGCGGCGCCGAGCAACGGGGCCGCCGCGATCCACGGCGCCTCATCGGCGATCAAGACATCAAACCGGACGCGACTGAACAGGGGATCGCTCAACACTCGCGATGCCGTGGTGACCACGAGCCGCCGATTCTGAATGAAAGCCTGGCGGTTCGTGTCTTCTTCGGCCGCGAGTAATTCCCGGATCTTTTTTGTCCCGCCCAGCCGGACGATGTCATTTTTGAGCTCGTCAAACTCCGGCCGCATGTCTTTCGGCACAGCGGCTTCCGGTACGAGTTCATTGATGCGCGCCTTGGCGACATCGAGTTCCCCTCTCAGTTCGGCGCACTGACTCTCATACAGCTCGAGGTATTGATGCAGCGATTCGACGTTTTTCCCGAAGGCCTGCAGGCTGAGCCGTCGGAAGAGTGGGAGGTTCTCATACTCAGCCAAAGTGGCATTCACGTCTTTGATCTTGGCCTGTAGGTCGCTGACTTGCGTCAGCAACCGCCATTCTAAGAGGCGCACTTCATCGAGATCCTTTTGCTTCTGCCCCTTGTACGCCAGTACTGGCGTCAGTTCGCGGAATCGATCGTACTTGCGCCGGAGCGCAGCCTTATCTGCGCGCGACTTGGCATAGAATTGATGCATCTGCGCTTCGAACCCCAACTCCTGAATCCCGATGTCCTCGACCTGCTGGGCCAACGCCATCTCATAGCGGCTCACCCACGTCTTATACATGAGCCCCACAGCTTTCATAGCTCGGGCGATGGTTCCGACGAGTGCATCTGCCGCCTGATGATCAGGACAGACCACCAGGATGCGCTTATCCCCGCGAATCAGTTCGATCGCAAGTACGGCCAATCGCTGCCGTCGCTCTGAGAGTTCGTCCGCCCAGACGGTCGTGAGGATCGATGAGCTGGTGTCTGTCCCGGAAAGTTCCTCCGCTCCCGCCGCCGCCTCGAGGAGGGAAGCCAGGCGGTCTGCCGGACCGAGTCGATAGGCGTCGGGCTGCACGAGCATGTCACGCAATCGCTTGGCCGACGTAGCCAGAAGCCCGGCCCGATCGGGAACCACGGTCGCGTCGGCAAAGAACTGTCCGATGGCATCGAATGCCTGCACGAAGACCACGTTGCTTTGCCCGCCAAGCACGATGCCTTCGGTTGCCTCCATGTCGTCCGTGGGGATTATCGAGAGAGGGGTGTCATGCTCCATGGACGAGCCGTGTGGGAGCGTCAGCTCATACAGATGAAGCGTACCGATGGTGTGCACAAGTCGTCCTGCCACCTGAGTAATCGGCTGATCACGCGCTGTACCGCTCACCCGTTCCTGTTCGGCTTCAAGGCGGAACGCCCATGTTTCGAGGAGGTCTCGCGCGGTCATAAGATTCTTGGTTAGGAAGTTATCCCCGTATAGCGGTCGCCATCATACGGTCGGCCTATTACACCTGTCCAGCCTGTCATGGGGAATCTCCCGCTCACAATCGTCCCGCGATCCTGACCAAGGCAACATCTTCTGCACATTGCGAATTGACTTTTTGCTGCCCCCCCAGTATCCTCTTTTCCTTTCCAACAGAAGGAGTTAGGGGAATGAAGGTCATTTTACAAGAAACGATGGACGGGGTCGGGCATCTCGGAGATCTGCTCGATGTGAGAGATGGGTACGCACGGAACTTTCTGCTCCCACGCAAGAAAGCGGTGCTGGCCGACAGTCGCAGCATCAAGGCGTTTGAGCATATCAAGCGCGTAGCCGGCGAACGGGCGAAAAAAGAAAAGCTGGAGATCGAAACCCACGCCAAGAGCATCTCGGCCGTCTCCCTCACGGTGCAGGCCCAGGTCGGCAAGGACGACAAGATGTTTGGGTCGGTCACGGTCAAAGACATTGCGGAAAGATTGGCGGAACAGGGATTTACGGTGGATCGGCGCAAGATTCAGCTGGACCATCCGATCAAGGAACTCGGTACCTTCACCGTGCCGATCAAGCTTCCACGGGACGTGACTGCAACCGTGATGGTCCATGTCGTGAAGAAACAGGAAGCCGAAACGGCCCCCGCTGAGGCCTAACGGGCTGCTGCAAAAATATTGCGGCAATTCGTGGGATAACAGGAACGACCCCGTTGGATAGCCGCACGAGACACGCGAGACTGGCGGAACGAGCGAGACGAGATAGGATGGGGATCCAATCCGTCCACATCGCGCCTTTCGCGCATGTCTCGCGCTTCACGCGCCAGGCTCTCTTACGCTGGTGGACTTTTTCGGTATCCTGATAACGAGGAAATGAGCTGTCATGAACAATGCGGTCGGTTCTTTAGACGCACTCAAAGCCACAGACCCGGATGTCTATGCCGCGATTACCGCCGAGGAAGAGCGGCAGCGTGACAGGCTGCTTCTGATCGCCTCGGAGAACTTTGCCAGTCCCGCCGTCCTGGCCGCTCAGGGATCCCTCATGACCAATAAGTACGCCGAAGGGTACCCGGGGAAACGGTACTACGGCGGGTGTCAGCATGTGGACACCGTGGAGGATCTCGCCATCCAGCGGTGTAAGCAGATTTTCGGCGCGGAGCACGTGAACGTGCAGCCGCACTCAGGATCGCAGGCCAATATGGCGGCCTACCTGTCCGTGCTGAAACCAGGCGACACCATCCTGGGCATGGACCTCGCCCAAGGGGGTCACCTCACCCACGGCAGCAAGGTCAATTTTTCCGGGATCCTGTTCCATGTGTTTTCCTACGGCGTAGACCGTGAGACCGAAACCATCAACTATGACGCGGTGCAGAAGGTGGCGGAGGAATGCCGGCCACGCATGCTCATCGTGGGCGCCAGTGCCTATGCGCGCACCTTCGATTTTCCACGATTCCAACAGATCGCCAAGTCGGTCGGCGCCTATCTGCTGGTCGACATTGCCCACATCGCCGGGTTGATCGCCGCAGGGCTCCATCCGAATCCTGTTCCCTATGCCGACTTTGTCACCACGACCACCCACAAAACCCTGCGCGGACCACGGGGGGGCGTCGTGATGTGCAAGGCTGAGCATGCCAAAGCGGTCGACAAACTTATCTTCCCCGGAATACAAGGCGGACCCTTAATGCATGTGATCGCGGCAAAGGCCGTCGCCTTCAAGGAAGCTCTCTCACCGGCTTTTACGCGTTACCAACAGCAGGTCATCGCCAATGCGAAGGTGCTGGCCCAAGGGCTCCTCGACCGTGGGTACAAGATTGTGTCGGGAGGCACGGATACGCACCTGATGCTGATGAATCTGACCAACAAGGGCATTACAGGGAAAGAAGCGGACGCGGCCTTGGGCGCTGCCGGCATCATCGTGAACAAGAATGCCGTGCCCTACGACGAAAAGCCGCCGGCCATCGCTAGTGGCATTCGACTGGGAACTCCCGCTGTTTCTACCCGTGGGATGCGGGAAGCCGAGATGAAAGAGATTGTGGGCTTGGTCGACCGAGTGCTGCAGCATCGGCAAGACCCCGCGATGCTCGAGGAAGTCCGCACCCAGGCCAAAGCGCTTTGTAGCCGTTTTCCGATTTTTCATACCTACTAAACCGCGTCAGACGGGGCAGGATCACCGCCTGTGAAATGTCCGTTCTGCGATGAACTCGAAGATAAGGTCGTAGACTCGCGCATGGCGAAGGAAGGTGAGGTTATTCGCCGCCGCCGCGAGTGTCTCGGCTGCAAGCGTCGCTACACCACCTACGAACGCGTCGATGAAATCCTTCCCGTGGTGGTGAAAAAAGACGGCCGCCGGGAGTCGTTCGACCGTTCCAAAATTCTCGCCGGTCTCAAGAAAGCCTGCGAAAAACGGCCCATCAGTACCGCCACCATCGAAGCAGTGACGGATCGCATCGAGAAACGCATTCAGGAATTGGGTGAGACCGAAATCGAGAGCCGGATCGTGGGCGAAGAGTTGATGAAAGAGCTTCATCAACTGGATCAGGTCGCCTATGTTCGCTTTGCGTCTGTCTACCGCGAGTTCAAAGACATTGACCAGTTCATGGACGAGCTGAGAACGTTGGCCCAGCAACGCCGCGAGCGGTGAGGGCCGCAGGGTCCCTCCTCTCTCCTCATCGTCATCTCCATGTCTTTCCGCCGTTCGTCGGTCTACAACATGGTGCAATTTTTCAGCGAGTAGGCGTCAAGATGCCGACAACCCAAGCCAAGTCTCCCAGACAACCACGCAAGGCCGGAGCGCCCAGCGGAACACATGTGGCGATCATCGGCGCAGGCCGCGGCGGCACGGCACTGATGGAGATCTTTGCGACAGACCCGCTGGTGCAAATCGTGGGCGTGGCCGAAATCCTGGCAAACGCCCCTGGCACCGCACTGGCGAAACGGCTCGGCATCCCCGTGACCCGCGATTACCGTCGGCTCCTGGACCTCGAGCGCGTGGATCTCATCATCGACGTATCTGGCGATGCCAAAGTCTGGGAGGTGCTCCAAGACTTCCACCGGATGGGCGTCACGATCATCGGCGGGGCCAGCGCCAAATTCATGTGGGAACTTATCGAGGCCCGCATCCGCGCCACGGCAGAGATCGAAAAATCCTTGAATAAATACCAATCGCTCTATCGGCTGTATGTCAAGGAGACGGGTGTGGCAGTGACGGAGGAACGGACACGCATTGCCTGTGAAATGCACGACGGCCTCGTGCAGAGTTTGGCCGGGGTGAACTTCAAACTGGATCTGAGCCAGCAACTGATTCGAAAAGATCCGAAAGCCAGCCTGGCCACCTTACGCGAAAGCAAAGCCCAACTGAAGCTGGCCATCCAGGAGGCGCGGCAAGTCATCTTCAATCTCCGCCCGCTCCACTACGACAAGATGGAGCTGCTCCCAGCCCTTACCAACTATCTCACCTCGTACGAGACCCAGTATCATATCAAGACACAGTTCCGCGTATCCGGCGATGAACAGATCTTGTTTCCGCGCACCAAGATCTTCCTGTTTCGCATTGTGCAAGAAGCCCTCAGCAACGTGGAGAGACATGCGAAAGCGACTCGGGTAACCGTGGGGCTGGACATCGACCCCGAACGCCTCCGGGTCACCATCGGGGACAACGGCGTGGGATTCGACATGGACACCGTGCTGCGTGATCCCGACAAATGGGATCACTTCGGGATTCGCGGAATCCTGGAGCGGGCTCGACTCGTGGGCGGTGAAGGCAAAATCGAGTCTAAGAAAGGGCGTGGCACAACGATCGTCGTTGACATCCCCCTGGTCAAAAAGGAGGCGATACCCCATGGAGAAGATTAAGGTGCTCATCGCGGACGACCATCGCGTCGTACGCGAAGGACTGGCCGCAATCCTCAAGACGAAAGACGACATTCTTATCGTAGGCGAGGCCCAGGATGGCATGGAAGCGGTCGAGAAGGTGAAGACGTTGGTCCCTGACGTCGTGCTGATGGACGTGAGCATGCCGCGGATGGGCGGAGTCGAAGCGACCAGACAGATCAAGCGTGAGTTCCCTCACATCGGCGTCGTGGCCCTGACCATGTATGACGAGCAACAATACATCTTCGATTTGGTGCGCGCCGGCGCCACCGGATATCTCTTAAAGGATTCCGAGTCCTCTCAGATCGTCGCCGCGATTCGTGCGATCTACAAGGGCGAGTCACTGATCCA